>CAJONO010000139.1 GCA_905235905.1 uncultured Prevotella sp. | reverse complement strand
AAGGTCAGCTGAAGGAGAAAGAAGGTCAGCTGAAGGAGAAAGACGGCCAGCTGAAGGAGAAAGACGGCCAGCTGAAGGAAAAAGACGATATGCTACGTGCTTCATTACAATTATTCCTTCAATCGGGTTACTCCATAGAAGATATTGCAGAAAAATTGGGAAAAAATATTAAAGAGTTAAAAATGCTTATGGCTATTCCGTAAGCAGCTGATGCCAAAAGACAACAACAAATACAGGGAAACTAAAAACAACAAAACAAATCATCATGAAAAAAATTCTATTTGCCCTATCCCTGCTCATGGCCATGCCCATGCCGGCACAGTTGCGGCAGGAAACCGACCTTTGCGGCGACTGGCAATTCTCACCCGACAATCAGGTGTGGACAACAGTCCAGGTGCCCCACGACTGGGCCATCAGCGGACCTTTCGACAAGAAATGGGACCTTCAGCGCGTAGCCATTGTGCAGAACGGTGAGAAAGAAGCCACCGAGAAGAGCGGTCGCTCTGGCGCACTGCCCTGGATAGGCGAAGGGCACTACAAGCGTTATTTCTCGATTCCATCGGGATTCAATGGCCATGCCGAACTGCTGTTCGACGGTGCCATGGCCGAACCGACGGTGAGTGTGAACGGACAGAAGGCTGGCTACTGGGCCTACGGCTACAACACCTTCCGCATAGATGTGACACCCTTCGTCAAGGCGGGTGAGAACCTTCTGGAAGTAGACCTGAAGAACGTAGAGGAGAGTAGCCGGTGGTATCCCGGTGCCGGTATCTACCGCCCGGTGACGCTCGTGCTCACAGGCAAGGGGCGAATCGACCGCTGGGGCACGTTCCTGCGCACCACCGCCCTGGCCAACGGTCATGCCACAGTGGCCGTTACGGCACGGGCCGAAGGGGCTGGCAACGCCATAGAAGTAGAGCTGCGCGACGCGAAGGGGCAGCTCGTCGACGCCCACCATGCCGATCTGAATGGCAAGGGAGTGGCCGAAATGAGCTTCGACGTGAAGAAGCCCAATCTGTGGTCGCCCGAGACACCTTATTTATATAAGGCCATTGTAAAGCTGATGGACAATGGCAAGACAATTGATGAAATCGCGGAAAATGTAGGAATACGCACGGTAAAAGTTTCGAAGGAGGGCGGCTTCCAGCTGAACGGCGTGACGCGCAAGCTGAAGGGAGTCTGCCTGCACCACGACCTGGGCCCGCTCGGTGCTGCCGTGAACAAGGCGGCACTTATCCGCCAGATAAAGACGATGAAGGAAATGGGCTGCGATGCCATCCGCACCTCGCACAACATGCCCTCACAGATGCAGATGCAACTGTGCGACTCCTTAGGCATGATGGTCATGGCCGAGAGCTTCGATATGTGGGTCTACCCCAAGTGCAAGAACGGCTATGCCCGCTTCTTCAAGGAGTGGAGCGACAAGGACATCACCAATCTGGTGCTGGCCAACCGCAACCACCCGTCGATCGTGATGTGGTCGATAGGCAATGAGATTCCCGAACAGGGCATGAAAGGCGGCAAGGAAATGGCCCTGCACCTGCAGGACCTGTGCCATCGGCTCGACCCCACACGCCCCGTGACCCAGGGCATGGACCGTATAGACAATGCGCTGAGCACTGGCTTTGCACAAGCCATGGAAATACCTGGCATGAACTATCGCGTACACAAGTATCAGATGGCCTACGAGCAGCTGCCACAGGGATTCCTGCTGGGTTCCGAGACGGCCTCGACCGTTTCGTCGCGTGGTGTCTACAAATATCCCGTAGAGGTTACCGACAACTCGCGCTACGCCTCATGGGCCAAGGACTACGACCCCAACGCCATCAAGACCGCCGACGGTCAGTGCTCTTCCTACGACGTGGAATACTGCTCATGGTCTAACCTGCCCGACGACGACTGGCGCTGGCAGGACGACATGCCGTGGGTCATCGGCGAGTTTGTCTGGACGGGCTACGACTATCTGGGCGAGCCCACGCCCTATGACGAATACTGGCCTTCGCGCAGCAGCTACTTCGGCATCTGCGACCTGGCCGGCCTGCCCAAGGACCGCTACTGGCTCTACCGCTCTCACTGGAACAAGCGTGAGCACACCATACACCTGCTGCCACACTGGACGTGGGGTACCGGCAATGGTACCAAAAAGGCCCAGAAGAAGAACGGCAGCCGCAACGGCCTTGTAACGCCCGTCTACTGCTACACCGACTATCCTGAAGCCGAGCTTTTCGTCAACGGAAAAAGCCAAGGACGCATCCGCAAGAACCCTGCCGAGCGGCTCGACCGCTATCGTCTACGCTGGAACAACGTGAAGTATGAACCTGGCGAGATAAAGGTCGTCGTCTTCGATGAAACGGGCAAAAATTGCGGTGAACAGACACTGAAGACCGCCGGCAAGGCTACCCGACTGCAGCTTGATGCCTGGACACAGCAGTCTGAACTCTCACCCCTCACCTCTCATCTCTCACCTCTCATGGCCGACGGCCAGGACTTGGCCTTTGTCACCGTGTCGCTGGTCGATGCCGACGGTACGCTCGTTCCCCATGCTGCCGACCAGCTACGGTTCGAGGTAGAGGGTGCCGGCACGTTCCGCGCTGTGTGTAATGGCGATGCCACCTCATTAGAGCGCTTCACCGAGCCAACGATGAAGCTCTTTGCCGGTCAGCTGGTGGTCGTGGTGCAGGCAGCCCGCCATCCGGGCAACCTCACACTGAAAGTGACCGATGCCAGCCTCGGCATCAGCAGCCAGATAGTGATTCCTGTCAAGAAGATGTAAGTATTCTCCGGTAATACCGCAGCGTGTCGGGCAGCGGCAGGCCGGGATGGAGAATATGAATGAAGTCCTGCAACAGATAGTCGGGACGGAAGGGCGACTGCTCGTAGAACAGCGATGTGCGCACGTTGCAGCCATAGACATGTCCCTCTCTCACCGGGCGCAACTGTGAGTAGCCCCGCTGCTCGCTCTGTAGTTCACGCATGGTCAAGGGATGGTCGCTGTCGTAGCGGAAAAGCCACACATCGCTCTGTCCGGCTTGTTCGAAAACGGCTTCAAACGATAGGGGCAGCGAACCAGAGCGCGTGTCGTTAGCAAAAGGATAGTCGCCACGGGCATCGCTTAGCATTTGCCCAATAGTGCTCCGTCCTCCCGGCACATACCACACCGAGCCCGTCTGCTTGTCCATGAGCACCGTGGGTGCCTCTGGGGCATCCTTGGCAAGGGCCGACAGGGCCTGATAGCAGCTGTCTACGACGGCAAAGAGCGAGTCGGCCTTTTGCTCACAGCCGAAGAGCATGCCATAGAAGCGTATCCATTCGGCTCGGCCCAACGGCGACGTTTCCATGTATTCGGCACACTCAATGAGCGGAATGTCGACATCTTCCAACCGCCCGTAGCCGCCATTGTTCTCGAAGGGCGACAGCAGGATGGCATCGGCATTGGCATCGATAATCTTCTCGACCATCGGACTCAGACCGTCGCCGCAGTCCACTATCCTACCCTGCCCTACCTGCTCGTGAATCCACGGAATTTTTATGTATTTCAAGTCGGCCACCCCTGCAATGTTCTCCTTCTGCCCGAAAGTGAGGAGAAGTGAAGTGTGGACGGTGGTGAACACCACGGCACGGCGCAGTGGCACCCTCACCACGGTGGCTCCCTGTTCGTTATGATGCGGCGGCACCGCATCATGCGGCACAAGCAGATAGCGATGCAGCACCTTCCCCTCCTTCCAGGGATTGCGCAGCGTCACCTCGCTGTAGCCGTCGTGCCTCACAATGACCAGCCGCTCGGCATACTTCAGCCTCAGCGTGTCGCCATCGTCGGAAACAGTAGCACTCCTGTTGCCCCCGCACGAGGCAAGGGCAACAAGAATGCCAAGAAGAATGATGCCTTTCAGGCCATTACTCATAGCGTACGCCAGTATTGAAGAACACGGCTGTGGGGCCTATGCCCGTCTCAAACTGTCCGAGCTTCTTGCCCGTCTTGTCGTAGCGCACGGCATAGCCTGGAGCCGAGTAGTCGCCATAGCCCGTCTCAGGATTGTTCTTGTAGGAGGCAATGACCAGGTCGCCGGTAATGGGGTCGACGCCCATGGCGTTGGGAATGTCGACACCCTCGGTGGTGAAGGTCTTCGACTCGCCCGTGGCCAGGTCCATCACCATGAACTGAGGCATGTAGTAGGGACTCAGCACGTAGTAGAGAGTCTGGCCGCTGGCAGCTATCAAGCCGGCATCGTTCACCTTCTCTACCTTGGCACCCTGCCCCATGGTGTACTTGCGCAAACCGCCAGCCTGCAACATGGCATAGTCAGGGGCAGGACCGTAGGTGTCGCCACAGAGAATGTAGAGCGTATAGCCATCGGCCACGAGCGTCGTGGGATTGTTGATGAGCGAGTCCTCCAGATCGGTCATCTTGGCACCCGTCTCACTGTTGAAGATGCTGATAGAAGGGTTCTCGCCGTTGCCATAGCTACAGTTGGCCACGAAGAGCATCTTGCCGCTCATGGCCATGCCCTCGGGATAGGAGCCTGCCTCTGCCTTATATTTCAGTGAGTAGCCTACGGTGTCGATAGCAGCCACGTAGCCGCCGTAGGTCGACACGTAGATATAGCCATTGTTGGCCACGATGTGACGGGGGCTCACGCCTTCCTTCTCGCCCATGAGCTGGGTGGTGCTAATCTGCTTGAGCGACTTGCAGGTCTTGGCATCCATCACCTCGATGGTGTTCTCGCCGTCGACCACGAGATACATCTTCGAACCGTAGACCAGACCGTCGTTGGCCGTGACACCCAGCTCGCGGCCGTTCACCTCCTTGAAGAAGTTGGTGTTGACTATCCCGTCGCTGTAGTCATAGTAGGTCAGACAGCCGTTGATGTTGTAGTACTGGTTGCCTGAGCCTACGACGAACACGCCGTCGGAATAGGCTACGGTATCTACCTTCGTAGGTTCATTAGGGTTCACAGGTGGGTTCACGGGGTTGTTGTCGTCGTCATCGCCACAGGCGGTAAACATGGCGCAGCCCATCAGTAGGACTGCAAAGCTTAAGAATCCTTTTTTCATTTTGTTTTTTGTTTTTGATAATTATAATTGATAAGACAATGTCATCTGATAGCTTCTGCCTGGCATGGGATAGTGGCCCACAATCTCATATTGCCGGTCGAAGAGGTTCTTCACGTCGAGCCGAAGGGTGAGCATCTGCCGTCGCCATGCAAAGCGGCGTTGGGCAGTGACGCCCCATTCGGCATAGCCGGCCACCGACGTATTGGCATAGTGCTCGTTGCTGGTCCAGCGGTCGCCCATGGCATGAACATGCAGCACCACGTCGGCCCAGGGATTCTCCCAGCTGAGCGAGGCCGCCCCCTGATGCTCGGGCGTGTAGGCCAGCTGCAAACCGTAGTAGGGCGAGTCGGCATTGGTGCGGTTCAGTGCCTGCTGGTAGCTGTAGTTGACTGCCAGTAGCAGCGTGTGGCCGTGGGTCAGTCGCTGCTGGGCCGTAAGGGTGGCATCGATGCCGCGCACACGTACCTTGCCTACGTTGATACACCTGAAAATGAACATGTTATAGGGCACGGCCACAATCTTGTCGTCTACATGGTTCTGATAGCCGTCGAGGGTCAGCGTCAGTTCTGTTTGCGGCCATGGCATGGCCACATACGTCACGCCCACGTTCAGCTGATGGGTCGACTCCGGCCGCAGGTCGGGGCTGCCGTAGTGGAAGAAATAGCTCTCGTTGAAGGTAGGAGCACGGAAAATGTTCTTATACGAAGCTCTCACGAAGAACTGTTCCGACTGGAAGGGTCTGTAACTCAGCGAGAGCGAGGGCGACAGGCGGCTCATGTTGCGGGCACTCTGTCCCTGCTCGGCCCCGTTCCTATAGAGCGAGTGCAGCAGGCGGACGGTGGCCTTCAGCCGGCTGGCAGTCCACTTGGCCGTAAGCGACTGCAGCACGGTGTGGCGGTAGGGCCGCACGTCGGTAGTGAGCGAGCTGTTCAGGTTGTTCATACTGTAGTCGGCCGAATAGTCGAACGTCCATTGCGGCGTGGGGGCGAAGAGCAGGCAGGCCGACGCATAGCCCTCGCGCTGCCAGTAGTCGGCATCGCGCACACCATCGCTGTAGAGCGGGTCGCGATAGGCGGTCGAGGCCCAGTTCCACTTGGCAATGGTCTTCAGCGCCCAGCGGTTGTCCCAACGCCTTACGTACTGCGCCTGGGCAAAAGCGGTGCGGTCGTGCAGCGTCTCGCGGCTCAGATTGGTGTAGTAGCGCACAATGCCTGGTAGCTGCCGGTCGTTGTCGTAGTAGTAGACCTTCGCCGTAACCTCACTGCTCCTTGTAGGTTTCCACAGCAGGTTCAGCTCGCCGTGGCCTTGGTTCATGCGGCTGTTGGTGCGATACTCGCGTGTGGTCAGCTCACCGTTCTTCAGCGTGAAGGGATAGTCGTTTTGGGCATGGACAAACTCGCCCTGAGCCGAGAGAAACAGGTGTGGCGACAGGCGCTGCTCGTATTTCAGAAATGGACTCACATAGCCGAACGAGCCTGCCTTCAGCTGTGCCGTGAGGTGGGTAGCCAGCTCGTCGCCATTAGGGCGCCGCAGCGTCTCGATGGCAAGCACAGCAGGATTGGCCGCCTGACGGGCAGGAAGAAAGAGGTCGTCGTTGTCGCCGATGGTGAGCTGCAGGTGAGCCACATTGTCGAGCGAATAGCGCGAGAGGTCGGTCTCGCCGCTCTGGCAGTCGCTGAGCATCACGCCGTCGTAGCTCACCCCCGTGTGCTTGGCCCCGAAGCCTCGCACCGACACCGTCTTCAGTCCGCCGGCACCTCCGTAGTCGCGCAGGGTGATGCCCGGCATGCGGTGCAGGGCGTCGGCCATGTCGCTGATGCCCATGCGCTGCATCTGCTGCCGGTCCAGGATGTGCATGGGAGCAGTGCTTGCGGCCATGCGCTGACTATGCGTACCCGTCACCTCTACTTCGCCGAGGCTGCGAGTGTGCAGAGTGTCCGGTCCTGACGGTTGCGACAATGCCGCCACACCAGAAAAAAGGAGGCTCACCATAAACAAAACCGAATGTTTGGCCATGCTGTGATTAGACATTTTTAAAGGGTCTGCCGTCTAACCCCAGAGACGGCACACTATTCTCTCCATCGTGGCAGGTCTTCTGACTTTGCCGTCCGAGGCAAGCGTCTTCCCAATAATCTCAGTGACATCGTGCTTGCTTCGCAGAAAGGCGGCTCACAGCTGCGGGACAGTCGGGGATTCTCACCCCATTCCCTTTGAACCACGATTGCGGGTGCAAAGGTATGAAGAAAAAGCGAAATGGCAAAGGAAACACCCAACTTTTTCAATACGGCAGGGGCTACCAACACGGTTCATAATGCCACCTATTAAAATTATTTTTATGTAGTCATTCACATTTTTTTTGCAAAAGATGATGTTGTTTGAATATTTTTATTTACCTTTGCACCGACTTGGAGGAGAAATTCTGAGTTGCAGATGCATAAGCTTGTTATTTCGCACTTTACCGAAAAGGTCTGGAAAACTTCTTTTGGAATAGTCCGATTTAAAAGCAGGGAGGAGATCTGGAAATGAGGTCTATCCTACTACCTACGTACAGCTATGTACACGCTTTGGCGTGGAGCATTCTTATAATGGTAGTGAGGGGTTCCAATTTTCCAGACCTGCCCCTTAGGTAAAGTGCATAAGAATGGCCACGCCATTTTTATATGCCCTAATACTCTTTCTGCACGATGGTAAATAAGTATATAAGAACTATAAATATTTATGTTTTACATTTAAAAAGAATCAGTTATGAAGAGAACGAAACTGTTATGGAGCCTGTTGACCATGATTTTGGTTGGTGGGATGAGTGTTGTTATTTCATCGTGTGGCGAAGACGATACACCTGCCCCAACACTACAGGTTGACTCGACCTCGGTTACTATTGATGCCGAAGGTACGAGTGTTAGTATTATTATCAAGGCAGAAAACACGGAGTGGGATGCCGAAGTGATTAATGGCGTGGAGTGGCTTAAGGCAAGCAAAAGCGGGAACGCATTATCTCTCTCTGCAACGAAGAATGCTGAAGCCAAAGAAAGGAAAGGAGCAGTTGTCGTAACTGCTAAGGCAGACAACAAGCTGAACTATACAATCACAGTAACCCAAAAGGGTGCTACCGCATTCATTACTATTAATGGCACTACCAGTGGTTACCATGAATTTCCTGGTGCCTTTACTGGCGGAAAGGATGGAACCGACTATAAGGTAGTTTTCAAGATCAACTCAAATGTTGAATGGACATTGAGTGGACAGGTAAACTGGCTTAACATTTCTCCAGAAAGGGGCAATGGAGAAGTTGACTTGACCGTTTATCCGACAAGCGAAAACAATAGCGACGAAGAGCGTGAAGCAAAACTCGTGCTGTCCGGTTCTGGCAGTAATGATACAATAACAGTTATACAGAAAAACGGTTTGTCAAAAGTCTATGCCTTGCCCGCAAACGCAATTGCCCTTTACGACCGCTTCTGCTGGGAATACAGTGCAACCCCCAATATCAATACCTTCCAATACATTTTCTTGTCAGAAACTAATTATAAAAAAATGACAGAAAACGAGCTAATTGAAGCAATAAAGAAGGAGGAAGTGTTGAAATACGATGATGACTGGCTCACCACGAAGGGCTACGACAGCAATGGCAACAGAATTACGTCAAACTCGACCTATTATTTCGTATCGCTTGCCACTGATAAAGACGGCAAATACGGTTCGCTGAAGACGGTAAAGATGACTACTCCTGCATATCTCGACGAAAATCAGGACGCTTTCGTAAGTTTCTCGAATTTCAGCAACAGCTCTTATGAATTCCAATTTGATGTGAAGAAGCAAGGCTTCTGTAACAAGTACCATATTATATATGGTGTCTACGAATCGTCTTTGAATACGGCTGTGTTTGCATTTGAAATAAACTATTATCTTAAGAACAAGAAGAAGCACTGGCTTGCAAAGAACGACTATTACGAATGGGACATTATGTTAGATTATCCTAATGACCACACTTTCAGCTATACGTCGTATCTTATGAGCTATTTCCCTGTTTGCTTCGGCTATGGATGGGGCATCTTTGAAAACGGCAATCTTTCTTCAGATATGTTGGGATTCCAAGTTGATACAAGTGCCGACAGCTCACGTCAGATGAAACTATCTCGCACAACAGATTCGCCCAAAGATGAAATCATCAAACGGAGCGAAGTTATGAATCGTGCAAAAAGCCTGCGTAAATAAATAATCAAGTTTAGATGGGTATATGAAGTCCTCCGATGCAAGCGAGGGCTTCATATACTCTTTTATATAAAAATGGAAAGAAGTGTTGCTCAATTAATACTTAGTCTCTTTTTCTCCTTTTTCTACGGTTTAAGTATATCAGCAGTTCCCGCTTGTCCATTTAAAGTAAAAGTGTTGACTGCAAATGGCAAGACTGTAGAGATTTATTTACGTGGTGATGAATACCGAAAATTTGCAGTCACAGAAGATGGTTTTACCTTGGTTAGTGATTCTATTGGATGGTGGTATGCTTGTATGAAAAATGCAGGGGAAGTGGAAAAGTCCGATTTCAAACTAATGGCCGTAGAAGACGAAACAGAAGAACTGAAACATTTTAAGGCAGGATGCCCTAAAGGAATAGTTCCTGAAAGGCAAGAGACTCATCTACTGAGCAGGAATTTAGGACCTGACAGAGCAAGCTCAAACACTCCGATTGTTGGAGAACGCCGTGCATTAGTCATCCTAATGCAGTTTAAAGACCTGAACTTCAAAAAGAGCAGAGAGGATTTTGAAGAACTTTTCAATACGTTAGACTACAAACAAGGCGGTGCTTCTGGCAGTGTCAGGGACTATTATCGTTTTGCCTCGCAAAATCAACTGGAATACATTTCCGACGTTTACGGCCCTTATACATCGCAAAACCCTATGAGATACTATGGAGGGAATGCGTTGACTGGCGGGAATGACAGGAATGCGTTGGAACTATGCAAAGAGGCCATAAAGAGCCTGCCTGATGATATCGACTTTTCAGCTTACGACAACGATGGCGACGGTCTGGTTGACAACGTACATATCATATATGCCGGCTATGGGGAAGAATCCGGAGCTTCTTCAGATGCAATTTGGGCACACGAATATCCACATAGGATTACACTCAAAAACGAAGTCGGCTATTCATTTGCTGGCTATTCTTGCTCCCCAGAACTAAGGGGCAATAGCGGAACGAACATTACATATATTGGAGTCATTTGTCATGAACTTGGACATGCGCTTGGGGCAAAGGATTATTATGATACGAACTATGGTACTGGCGGAGAATACGAGGGAACCGGCAAATGGGATATTATGGCCCATGGCAGTTGGAATGACAATGGCAGGACACCACCAAACTTCAATCCGTATGTCCGAAGTACTGTGTTTGGATGGAATCGTCAGGTTGCCTTGGAAGCAAATAAGCGTGTGTCAATGCCATGTATGGAAGCGAACAACGCCATGCAGTCTGTCATTTATAGAATGGATACTGGAAGCGATGGCGATTATTTCCTCTTGGAAAACAGGCAGAAAATTTATTTTGATGCGGCACTTCCAGGGGCAGGACTTATGATATACCATGTGCATCCCAATATTGAAAGATACCACTTAACAAACACCGTCAATGCAACCCATCCACAGGGGCTATATCCTGTCTGCGCATCCTATTCGGAACCAAGCAAGAGGAAATATGGAAATATCAACTCTTCAGAATGTCCATTCCCAGGAAGCAAGAGTGTCAGGGTATTCTCAACAGCCACTTTACCCACCGCGTTGGCATGGAACGGAAGTGGGGCCAAGGTCTCTGTCTCATCAATCAAAACGAACACATCAGACGGGAGCGTTTCGTTTATGACAAGTGCGGATATTGTTGACGAGCCAGACATTCCTGATGTGCCCACGGAAAAAGAACTCATCTATAAGGAAAGCTTTGAGGCCGCTATTGCCGATCGACTAACGGTTAACTCAATAATGGGGAAAGAAACATGGTGCGTATATGAGAAAGGGGACTTTGCCATAAATCCAGAATTTATACCAAAGCCAAGTGATGGGGAAAATGTCTTCATGTTGTATTCTAACAAAGGAAGCGTCATCAACGAATCTGAAACCATTGGCCCTGATATAGAAGTGGAACCTGGTGAAGAATATATACTCTCATTTGAGGTGTGTTGTGAAGCAAGGGCGACGGTCACTCCTGTTTTCAACTTGTTTGTTGAGGACGAATACGGGGAGTATAATGTCTTTAACTTAAGCAAAGAGTCGAGCGAGTGGCAATCAATAGAGCTGCCCTTGACTTTTGCCGGCAATACTTTCAGGTACAAGTTATATGGAAAAGTGTTTAATGGAGGTATCTTTGTCGATAACATCCGGTTGTATAAAGAAGTTGCTACATCTTTCATAAAAAATCGGTTTGCGAGTCATTGCAATACCCCTATTTATACTATTACAGGTCTTAGGCACGAAACAATAAGAAGGGGAATTAACATCGTCAAGAAATCTGATGGAAGTACGGGAAAGATTATTTCTAAATGAAAGTATTCGTATTTTTTTTGCAAAAAATGATGCTGTTTGAAAATTTTTATTTATCTTTGCACCGACTGTGGGATAAAACCCAAGTCGCAGAAGCATAAGCTTGTTATTTCGCACTTTACCGAAAAGGTCTGGAAAACTTCTTTTGGAATAGTACGATTTAAAAGCAGGGAGTAGATCTGGAAACAAGGTCCGTCCTACAACCATGCGACAATGCACACGCCTTGGCGTGGAGCATTCTTGTAATGGTGGTGAGGGGGGGAGTGACTTTCCAAATCGGGCTCTTAAGTAAAGTGCATAGAAATGGATATACCGTCTTATATGCTCTTTCGTTTATGCATATTTATTTACTAACCAAAATAACAAGTAAAATGAAAAGAATTGTTTTGTTTTTTTCGCTGTTCTCCCTATGCGTGTTGGCACAGGCCCAACGCAAGGTTGAGATTGTGGAGCCAGTAAAACAGAATCTGGCTAACACAGGACAGCGAGTGATTAAAAGAAAAGTGGCGATAGGCCGCTTTAGTAATGAAACACAGTATGCCAAGGGCATTTTCTATGACAAAGCAAACGACCCTATGGGTAAACAGGCACTCGACATATTGTCTGCGAAACTGGCTGCATCAGAGAAGTTCTTGTTGTTGGAACGCGGTGATTTGGCGGCATTGCTTGAAGAGGCCAAAAAGAGTGACAACGGACTGGCTACTATCGGTGCCGACTATATGATTATCGGCTCCATAACAGAGTTTGGTCGCAAAAATGTAGGGAAATCGGGCGTCTTCGCGTCTTCAAAGACCCAGATCGTGGAAGCGGCTGTTGCTATTCGGCTTGTTGATGTCTCTACGGGGCTGATTATCTACTCTGATGAAGGAAAGGGGTCTGCAGAACTGACAACAAGAACCACAATGGGAGTAGGTGGCAAAGCTGACTATGATGCCACACTAAGCGACAAAGCTATTTCTGAGGCAATAGGCCAATTAGTGGAGAATATCATCAATAAATGTACAGACAAACCTTGGCGTACATTCTTCCTGTCATTCGATGCCGATGCAAAACTGATAGCTGGTGGAGCAAGTCAGGGAATAAAGAGCGGTGACACATTTGCTGTTAAAACGAAAGGAAAGAAAGTCAAAAATCCGCAGACGGGTGTAATGGTAGAACTTCCCGGCAAGCAGATAGGTACGGTTACTGTTTCCGAGACTGGTGGTGACACACCAGAAACAGAATTCTCTTATGTGTCGTTCTCTGGTAGCGATTCAGCAATAGATGGCAATAGGCTGACAGATTATTATATTGAAGAAGTCAAATAGGTTTTATTATGAAAACAAAGTTATTAGTTTCAATGTTTGCAATTGCATGCCTGTTTTCAGGATGCAAGAGCAACTACCCTGTGGCTCAGCAAAGCGGCAAGGAAGACATGGCATATTTGGTGTTCGTAGGCCCAAGTGCTACTTATGGTAATGGTTCTAAACGTGTTCAGGTCGATGTTGACGGAACTACTTTTGACGCAAAGGTAGTCAAGCCCAAGACTGCCAACAGGAAAGGCACACAATACGGAGTGGCAACCGGACGCAGGAACGTTACCGTAAAGTTTAATGGTAATACCATATATAGCAAGCAATTATTCTTATCAAGTCAAGAAACAAAAATAATTACACTACCATGAAAAAAATATTTATAGCAGTTTTCGGTGTAATGGTTTTCGCATCATGTGTGTCTACACAGCAATCACTTTATTCCTGGTACGATTCGGAAGACGCAACCTACAAGTACACGAAAAGAGGAACTGAAGAGACGCTAACCGAAGCCATGAAGCAGTATGAAAAAGTCATTAAAAGCCAGAAAGGCATCCGTAAAGTCGTGCCGCCAGGTGTTAACGCCGAATATGGATATATCCTTTATAAGTCGGGAAAGAAAGACGAGGGGCTGACTCTGCTGAAGGCGGAGATTGCCAGCTATCCTGAGTCGGAGAAGTTTATTTCAAGAATCATTAAACAATTGGAAAAATGAAAAAATATATATATTTTTGCCTGATGATATTATTCATGTCATCATGTGCACAGCAGAAATTGGTCACTCGGGGAGAACAATACCCCAAAATGTATGAAGAAAAGCCACTGTCTATTGTTGTAATGCCTCCTATCAATCAAACCAATCATGTAGAAGCAAAAGACTATTTCTACACGACCCTCTATGCACCTCTCTGCGAGAAAGGCTATTATGTCTTTTCGCCAATGATGACAATGGAAATGTTCCAGTCGGAAAGTGCCTATGATGCCGAACAATTCATAGAGGCAGACTTGTCACAGTTCCGTAATGTCCTTGGAGCCGATGCTGCCATGTTTACAATCATCAAGTCATGGAAAAGGAATAAGGTCGGTGGTTCTCTTACAGCAGGAGTCGAATATATTCTTCGCTCTACCAAGACTGGCGAGACACTGTATAAGAGAGAGGGTTTGATAAGTGTAGATACAAGTATAGATACTGGTGCCAATGGGTTGTTTGGACTTATAGCAAACATTGCGGCAACAGCAATCAATACGGCAGCTACCGATAAAGTCGTTGCCGGACGCAATTGTACGACGTATGTCTTGAGTGACATGCCCGAAGGCAAATATGGCACAATGTATGACAAGGACCAAGGGCAAGCTGCTGGCAGCAGCTATGTTACCGCCACGGTAAGATAGGCCATCGTGAATCCCTAGGAAAAAGGCAATCTTTTAGCTCTCACAATTCATGCTATTAAATTACCCCGCAATTCGTACTGAATTGCGGGGTAGTTCATGCTGAATTACAAGGCAGTTCGTGCTGAATTGCGAGGTAATTCAAGTAGGTTCATTCATACAGGTAGATGCGGAAGTTTTTCATCGAGCCGGGGGCACCCTGTTCGGCGCGTGGCAGGTATTCGAGGGCGCCGACCGTCTGCGAGGAGCCGAGGTCGATGACGAGCAGGTGGGGTGCAGTGGTGCCTTTCTCCGTCTGCCAGTAGGTGCTCTCCTGCAGGTCGTAGACCTTGTCGCCTGTGTGGTTGCCGTTCTCTTCCTCGCTGTTGGCATACTTCGTGGTCCACGGCTCGCGGCTCAGTCGCTTGCCGTCCCGGCCTTGCAGGTAAAGCTCGGCGATGGCCACGCGGTCGCCCTCCTTCTGCGTCGAGAGTACTTCGATGGCGAGGTAGCGGCCCTTTTGCGGGGCGGCGAAGCGGAAGGTCTGCCAGCCATTGCCGGAAGCAGCGGTTCCGGCGGGCAAACCGCCGGACACGGACAGAGCTACGGGCGTGGCGCTGTTCAGGTCGGGCTTGTCGCCGATGTTGTTGTGCTTGTTGCTCTTCTCAAGCTGCAGCTTGTTCAGTTCGGGCTTGTCCTGTCCCCAGACGACGACCTCCTTCGGGCCGACGACGTCGAGCACGATCACCTCGTTCTTGCCCTTCTTCAGCCAGCAGCCGGGCACGTAGAGCGTCTGCTGCGGGCCTATCGACCAGAAGCGGCCCATGGCATGACCATTGACCCATACCTGTCCCTTGACCCAGGTCTCAAAGTTCAGGAAGGTGTCGCCCACCTTCTTCAGCGTGAAGTAGCCGCGATAGTAGCCCCTGTCGGGGAAGAGACTCCAGAGTGCCTGTGCGGGATCGTTGCTGTTGTGGTTGGCTTCGGCATACTTCACCGACTCGTCGAGGGCGCGCTTGGCCCTTGCATAGTCGTCGGGCAGGGTAATGTTCTCCCACTTCTTAGGCTTCCACACAATCTCATTGTCGTCGATGTCGGCCGTGATGGTCACATCGCCCACGATGCCCTTGAAGTCCTTAATGGCGCGACCGAAGTTGATGCGGCCCATGCCCTCGACCACGATGAACAGCTTTGAGCCCTTCTTCACCGGGGGCAGCGTGAGCGTCTTCTCGTTCTTCACGCGGTCTATCTTGCCAATATACTTCTTGTCGACGAACACCTGGGCAAAGTCGTGGAACTCGCCCGAAAGGACGCTTCTCGAACTGATTTCAGGCAGGGTGGTGGCATAGATCATCGTACCCCAGCCCATGTCCATCTCCTCGAAGGTCTTCAGTGGGCCTTCTTCCATCTTGTCCATGCCAAGAATAAGCGGTGCGAAGTCGTCGAGCTCGAACTTCGACACGGTCACTATGGGCATGGGAGCCTTGGGCACGGCGGGCAAGCCCCCCTTCCGTCCCCCGAGGGGGAAACCTTTTTCATCGTATTTCTCCATCATCTTGCGCAGTTCCCAGAACTTCGGGGTGGCGAGGCCGTACTCGTTGATGGGGGCGTCGTAGTCGTAGGAGGTGACGTCGGGGGCGAAGCCGGGGCTGTTGGCACCGGCCCAGTGGCCGAACGAGGTGCCGCCGTGGGTCATGTAGAGCGAGAAGCTGATGCCCTTCGAGAGCATTTCGTCCATACCCTCGACCATGTCCTTGGCGGGGCGCGTCTCGTGGCGGGCTCCCCACTTGTCGAACCAGCCGCTCCAGAACTCCGAGCACATCTTGGGAGCATTGGGACGCAGCTGGCCGAGGCGGCGGAACTGGTCGTCGATATTGGCACCCGTGCCGAAGTTCATGGTCCACGTCAGGTCGTCGAGGCCGTTCTTCTCGAAGTTGGAAGACCAGTCGCACTGGAAGAGCGACAGCTCCTTGCCGTAGATGCCGCGCAGGCAGTCGCGAATCTCAGAGACGTACGGCTTGTCCTCGCCGTAGCTTCCGTACTCGTTCTCTACCTGGATCATGATGATGGGGCCGCCGTTCTGGATGATGAGCGGACGGAGCTGCTCGCCCACCTTCTCCTCGAAGATCTTTACGCGCTCCATAAAGTACGGGTCACGCTCGCGAAGTTTGATGTCCTTCTTCTTCAGGAGCCACCAGGGCAGACCGCCCATTTCCCATTCGGCACAGACGTAGGGGCCGGGGCGCACGATGACGTACATGCCGTTCTT
>CAJONO010000138.1 GCA_905235905.1 uncultured Prevotella sp. | reverse complement strand
GCACTCCCCTCCCTTCAAGGGGAGGGGCAGGGGTGGGGTCTGTAACTTTATTCATTTGTACCAAGTTATTTTTTTATCATTACTTAATCACCTTGCTCTACCTGAACGACCATCTTTACGACTTCGACCTCGACGAGGCTCTCACCTTGCTTTCTCCGCAACGGCGTCAGCAGGCCCTGCGCTTCCGTCACGAGCAGGGACGGCGCGAGTGTGTGGCCGCCTATCTGCTACTCTGCCAGGGACTGCGCCAGGAATACGGTATTACCGAGCCGCCGCTCTTCGACTATAGCGAGCATGGGAAGCCATCGATCGTGGGCCATCCAGACATTCACTTCAATCTGAGCCACTGCCGTGAGGCGGCCGTCTGCATGCTGTCCGACCGTCCTGTAGGGGTCGACGTGGAGACCCTTCGCTCCTACAACGAGCGCTTGGTGGCCTACACCATGAACGAGCAGGAGCAGGCGCAAATCAGTGCCGCCACCTCTCCAAGACTGGAATTCATCCGCCTGTGGACCCAGAAGGAGGCCGTCATGAAGCTTTCTGGAACGGGCATCACCAACGACCTGAAACACGCGCTCGACAGTCCGCCACCACTGCTCCGCACCATCGTCGCCGCCAACCAGCGCTACGTCTATTCCTATTGTCAGTAATTCAAGTTTCCCACCTTTTTTCCGACAACGAATTTCACAAATTACACGAATTCCATGCGATTGTTTTTTCGAACTATTGTGAAGAAATTCGTTAGATTCGTTAGATTCGTGTTCGAGAAAAACGGGTGCAGCCAAAATTCGTTTCATTCGCCAGCATCTTTTGATGCTTCGAGAATACCAGTACTGTATAGAAAAATCCGTTGTAGAAAAATTGCTTTAATGGACTTGCTAAGTCGTTGATTTGCAGTGTGTTATAATTCGTGCTGAATTACGCTGCAATTCATGCTGAATTGTCCGACAATTGATGCTTAATTGCATCATAATTCAGCATGAATTGCAAGCAAGTTTCTTAGCCCTTCAGTGCCCGCATGGCGTTGACAACGGCCAACACCGTGACGCCCACGTCGGCAAAGACGGCCATCCACATGGTGGCCATGCCTACGGTGGCCAGCAGGAGCACCGCCACCTTCACGCCTATGGCAAGCCACACGTTCTGCCGGGCGATGGCAATGGTGCGGCGGGCCGTGACGATGGCCTCGGCTATCTTCAGCGGCTTGTCGTCCATGAGCACCACGTCGGCAGCCTCGATGGCGGCATCGCTGCCCAGTCCGCCCATGGCTATGCCCACGTCGGCGCGGGCCAGAACGGGCGCGTCGTTGATGCCGTCGCCCACGAAGGCAAGGGGCCCGTGGCCTGAAAGCTGTTCCACTCGCGTCACCTTGTCTTGCGGAAGCAGCTCGGCATGCCACTCGTCGAGTCCCAGCTTCCCTGCCACGTCGCGGGCCACTTCCTCGCGGTCGCCGGTGAGCATCACAGTCCTCTTCACTCCTATCTGCTTCAGTCGGGCGATGGCCTCGCGGCTTTCTTCCTTCACCTCATCGTTGATGACGATGTGGCCGGCATACCGGCCGTCGATTGCGACATGGATCACCGTTCCCACGTCGTGATACGGACACTCTCTGAAGGTGGCTCCCACCGCAGCCATCAGCTTCTCGTTGCCCACGCACACCACCTGTCCGCCTACCCTGGCCCGTATGCCTTGGCCGGCAATCTCCTCTACGTCGCCCACATGGCAGCCGTCGGTAGCCTCGTCGGGGAAGGCGTCGCGCAGCACGGCTCCGATGGGGTGTGAGGAAAAATGCTCTACGTGGGCGGCCAGATGCAGCAGCTCGTGCTCGTTGCAGAGGTCGGGATGAATGGCATCGACGGCAAAGTGGCCGTGGGTCAGGGTGCCGGTCTTGTCGAACACCACCGTGCCCACCTTCGCCAGCACGTCCATGAAGTTGGCACCCTTGATGAGGATGCCGCGTCGCGACGCCCCGCCGATGCCGCCGAAGAAGGTGAGGGGCACACTGATGACCAGCGCACAGGGACAGCTGACCACAAGGAACAGCAGGGCGCGGTAGAGCCACGTGCTGAATTGTAGGCTGAGAACCTGTGTCGAGGCATGGCTCATGGCCAGCACGAGCGGCGGAACGACGGCCAGCAGCACGGCCAGGCTCACCACGATGGGGGTATAGATGCGGGCGAAGCGGGCAATGAACGCCTCGCTACGCGACTTGTGGTCGCTGGCATGTTCCACTAAGTCGATGATCTTCTTCACGGTGCTCTCGCCAAAGGCTTTCGTCGTCCTGACGCGGAGCACGCCCGACAGGTTGATGCAGCCCGACATCACCTCGTCGCCCTCGGCCACGTTGCGGGGCATGCTCTCGCCCGTCAGTGCCATTGTGTTCAGCTGGCTCGTGCCTTCCATCACCACTCCGTCGAGCGGCACCTTCTCACCCGGACGAATCACGATGACCTTTCCTACGGCCACCTGCTCCGGCGGCATAGCCTTCGGTTGGTCGCCAGGGTGTAATCCGCTCTCCACGTAGGCCACGTCGGGACGGATGTCCATCAGATGGGCGATGCTCTTTCGGCTCTGACCCTCGGCATAGCCCTCAAACAGCTCGCCTGTCTGGAAAAACAGCATCACGAAGACTGCCTCGGGAAACTGCGTCTCGGCTTCGGGCAGGAAGCCGATGGCAAGGGCACCGATGGTGGCTACCGACATGAGGAAATGCTCGTTGAAGGCATCGCCGTGAGCAATGCCCTCGGCCGCTTCGCGTAGCGTGTCGTGGCCAATGAGCAGGTAGGGCACAAGGTAGACCAGCAACAGCTGCCAGGTGGTCAGCGATGTGTGCTTCTCCGTGACGACCGCCCCAATCAGCAGCAGGCCCGAGACGATGATCAGTGCCAGACGGCCCCTCAGGCCCTCGTGCCCATGCTCGTGGTGGTGCCCATGCTCTTCGTGGCAGCAGTCTTGGTGATGCCCATGCTCGTGGCAGCAGTCTTGGTGATGTTCGTGAGTCATAATCGTGAATTTATTATTCCAATTATTCCAATTTGTTTCCATACATTACTTGGACGCTGCAAAGGTAAGGCAAATGTTTTGCAACCGAGTTGCAAAACGGGGGAGGAAACCAATATTTGCAACCCAGTTGCAACAAACACCCTATGTTTTTTCATACGGACATAAATCTACAAAAATCAGACATAAATAAAGATTTTGTGTGAGATTTTGTGTAGATTTATGTTCCTCTCAAAACAACAAGAGTTGTTGCGCGTGATACAAATAAATATTCGT
>CAJONO010000137.1 GCA_905235905.1 uncultured Prevotella sp. | reverse complement strand
GGACGGCGCGATGTACGCCCTGTAAGGGCAAAAGCCGTATCATTGCATCTTTGCTTTTGCCCTTACAGGGCGAAATTACCCATATCTCTGTACCCAGGGCGTTGCCCTGGGCTATGAGGTATTGGCCTTTCAGGCCATTGGTGGTACGATTGCGGATAGTCATAAAAAAAATACAGAAACTTGAATAAATATAAAAGGGGCACGAGGGATGGCAGGAAAGGAGGAAAAGAATGGCAGAAAGAGGGGCACGAGGGATGGCAGGAAAGGAGGAAAAGAATGGCAGAAAGAGGGGGAAAAGGATGGCAGAAAGAGGGGAAAAGAATGGCAGAAAGAGGGGGAAAAGGATGGCAGAAAGAGGGGAAAAGGATGGCAGAAAGAGGGGAAAAGGATGGCAGAAAGAGGGAGAAAGAAGCATTGTTTCTACCGTTTGCGTATGCGCAAATAACCGTTCGCGTATGCGCAAACAAGCGTTCGCGTATGCGCAAATAACCGTTCGCGTATGCGCAAATAACCGTTCGCGTATACCCAAACAACCGTTTGCCTTGGCGCAAACAGCCGTTTCCCCTATCGCAAATTCAGCGAAACAAAAAAGACAGGGTGCTCGTTAAGAGCGCATCAAGGGCGCTTATTCACCTACAACCAGCCCCTCGTAACCAACACAAAATCAAGTTATTAGAGCAAAAAGGGGCGCAAGGGCGCGTTTTTTCTATATTTCCGTATAGATAAACATCTGCCCCATCCGTGTCCGCATCAGCTTGGGGGTGTCGCCCTTCGTCCATGCATCCAACTGCATGCGGGCCGAATAGGGCGTCAGACCCGACTGGCAGGCAAAGCTCTTGACCGTGGCATAGCCCTGCCTGAGGCACTTCTGCAGAGACTGCTCCAAATGCTCCGTGTCCTTCATCAGCTCTTGCGTGTTAGAGTTCTTCACACGCACGAAGCCATCGAAGAGCCACTGGCCGATGGCCTCGTCCCAGTGCTTGCCGGGGATGTAGTCGACGCCGTCGAGCATCACGTCGCTGTTCCTCACATCGTCAGGGTTGGTGATTTCCCGCTTTAGCGCGAGCTTCGGGGAAAACGACCCGATGGGCGTGTCGATTCGGTAGCCTTCGGCCATCAGGACGGCGGCAGCCTTGAGAAACTCGCCCATCACCAGCTTCAGCTCGCCGCTTCGCAGGCTATGGTGCGAGGCACAGTAGTCGTCCACCTCCTCAATGCTCAGCTTCATGCCCCTGGCAGGCCTTGCATAGACAATGTTCCTCCCGTCCTTCCCCTTGGCGGGAGTCGGGTGTACCTCATAGCGGAATCCGCCTTTCTTTCTTGGCATAGTAGATACTTTGTTGTTCTTTCTTTGCGCAAAGGTACACATTTATCTCAAGAAAACAGCAACAATCTGTAATTTTGCACAAAAAAATTTGCAGGTTTTAGCAAAAATGACTACTTTTGTGCTTATTTTAATAATAAGAACGCGATATAAATATAAATAAGTGGATGCTTGACTTGCGTCAGGGACACGCTGAGGTTCCTTGTGTGCAAGAATGGGTGTTTCTTGAAATGTTGTAACTTTGCAAGTAGAAAGAACACGTATGAGATATAAAGAATTTGAGCAAATCATTTCCAGCGAACGGATCTCACGTTACGTCCAAGCATGTGGTGGCGACACCCGCAAGGCCATGATATTGTATCGTTACAATATCGAGTTATCTCAAGTGATGTTTGCTATCATTTGTCATTTTGAGGTTGCTCTTCGCAATGCTATTGACGCGATACTTACCATTCGTTTTGGAAGTGAGTGGTTGAAAGACTCGTCACAAACAGGCGGTTTATTCGACACTCCTGCTACGAAGCGCGACTATGATAATGTCCGTAATGCTTTTAACAAGCTTAAAACACTGAATCTTTATTCACACTCCAAACTTCTGGCAAGCATGGAGTTTGGCTTTTGGAAGTATCAGTTCGCGCCTGCACAGTATGCCCGTACAGACAAGAGATTGATGAAAGTGTTTCCAAAGAAAATCCGTTCAACGGCAAAGCGAAAATACAATATTTCATACATTTTCAATGAGCTTGACAAAATCAACACGCTTAGGAACCGTATAGCTCACCATGAGCCGATTTGTTTCTCAGTGAAAACGCCTATTATTTACACAGAATACATACTTAATGAATATGCAAATATTATTATGTTGTTTCGGTGGATGGGAATCGACAGTAAAGATTTACTTTTCGGACTTGATCATGTGAAGCAGATATGCACCAAGACAGACAAACTGAAACCTGTATAAAAACAATACCCACCGGTTTGACTTGCGTCAGGGACACGGTGGGAATCCTCGTTGCAAAGATAGGCATTTATTCGATACGAACCAAACATTTCCGCAAGGAATTAACAAAATATAACAAGAACAACGGATTCAACGGATTCAACGAAACATGACACAAGATATGAGCAATAAGGACATACAGCTGACACCACCGCAGGGAGAGATTATCCTCTACCAGCCCGACGAGACTGTGCGTCTTGAAGTTCGGTTGGAGGACGATACCGTGTGGTTGACGCAGGCGCAGATTGTGGCACTTTTCCAGAAAGCAAAATCCACCATTAGTTTCCATATTTCGAATTTATTCAAGGAAGGTGAATTGGAAGAAAATGTGGTAGTTCGAAAATATCGAACTACCACTCAGCATGGAGCCATTTCTGGAAAGAGTCAGACTCATGAAGTGACTTATTACAACTTGGATGTCATCATTTCCGTTGGCTACCGTGTCAGATCAATGAGAGGCACAAAGTTCCGCCAATGGGCTACGTGTGTCATCAGAGACCATCTGTTGAAGGGTTACACCATAAATAGACGGATAACCCTTTTAGAGGCAAAAATGGATGCCCAGGCCAAACAACACGAGAATTCCCTTCAAAAAATCAGCACAAGACTGGATGAGCCCCAACAGAAGCTTGACTTCTTCGTGCAGACTAATCTACCGCCTGTCGTGGGCGTGTTCCATGATGGCCAGGTGTTTTCGGCGCGCTTGTTTGTAGAAAGTCTGATAAAGACCGCGCAGCACGAGGTAATACTTATCGACAATTACGTTGATGCCAAGACCTTTGACCTGCTGGATGTTAGAGGAGCAGGAGTTTCTGCAACAATCTATACAGAGCGGATTGACGCAGGCTTGCAGCGTTTGCAGCAGCTACACAACCAAGAACATAGCAATCAGTCTGTAAGCATTGCGGCGTTCTCCCACCCGTTCCACGACAGATTCCTCATCATAGACGATGATCTATGGCACTGCGGAGCCTCCTTCAAGGACTTGGGCCGCAAACTGTTTGCCATTGACAAGATGGGCATCGACAAGAATATTATTCTGAACCAACTATAAAGTAACATAGATATGACACAAGATATGAGAAAGACAATGAAGATGAAACGAAACATATTGAAGCACCTGCTCCTCATGGCCGTGATGCCGGTCAGGGGAACCACGGGGGCGTGGGTAGCATTATAGAAATAAAAGGCATGATGGCAAACGAAAGAAAGGACATACATGGCATGCAGGAAACAGATGATTTTTCTGTACTGGCTAAGTCTATACGAAAGATTGACAGCTTCTTCAAAGAGGAAACTGCAAAGGCTGTTAACCGTAATCTGACGGCTCGCAACTGGCTTATAGGATTCTACTTATTTGAATATGAGCAACATGGTAATGACCGTGCAAAGTATGGTACGCACCTTTTGAAATCGTTGGCCGAAGAGTTAAATTCGCCTTCCATGTCTGCAGGAAATCTTAAGATGTATCGGAGATTCTATCAAGAGTTCCCTATGCTTGCATCGCCCATTAAGGACTATATATCAGAGAGAAATGACATTGATAGCATATTGCCAGCTCAAATTGGCCAATTGCTGCTTGGCCAATTTGGGAGTAATGAAAATAACTGCTTAGGGACCACAATTCATTCAATTGGCCAATCGGCGATTGGCCAATTGAATGAAGATACAATCTTCAGAAGAATACCATACACACACCTCACCATGCTGTTTCCAATCCACGACCCTCTCAAACGCATGTTCTATGAACTGGAATGCGTCAAAGGAACATGGAGCGCAAAAGAACTGAAGCGTCAGATAGACACCAATTACTACGAACGGACGGCCTTGTCGGCATCACCCGAAAAGATGAGTGCTCACATTCAGCAGCAAGCTGAGCACCTTACGCTCTCCGAGGTGGTGAAGTCGCCACATGTCTATGAGTTTTTGGGACTAAAGGAGAGAGACGTTGTTGAGGAAACCGATTTGGAGCAAGCCATTATGGACCACCTACAAGACTATCTGCTTGAGTTGGGGCAGGGGTTCTGCTTTGAGGCTCGTCAGAAGCGCCTGCTCATTGACGATGAGTATTTCTACTGTGACTTGGTGTTTTATCATCGGGTATTGAAGTGCCATGTCATCATCGAGTTAAAGTCACATAAGTTTAGTTATGCCGACCTGGCACAGTTGAACATGTATGTGGCCTACTATAGGAAAAACATGATGCTTCCTGATGACAATCCTCCTGTAGGAATTCTCCTATGTACTGAGGTCGGCAGGGAGCAGGTGGAATATGCTACTGCTGGGATGGATCAGCAACTGTTCGTAAGCAGATACCTGTTGCAGCTTCCTCCAAAGAAGGAACTTACACAATGGCTGAATAATAAAATAAAGGAATTTGAAACGAATAACACTGTAAAAATATGACACAAGATATGAGAAAGACAATGAAGATGAAACAAAACATATTGAAGCACCTGCTCCTCATGGCCGTGATGATGACAGTAGGAGCCACGGAGGCGTGGGGACAGACAGACTATTCGGGAACGTGGTATATTGCAAGTGGTGGTAAAAGTTCAGGAAATGGTAGTACATACACATACAATTCTTCTACTCCAAGCAACAACTTTTACCTTTGTCCCACAGAAGGTTGGTGCTACTACAAACCAACTGACGACTTCTCCAATGATGGAACCACATATCCCAATCCGTTCCTTACCACCTATAAATGCAGGGACGGCGTATACGATGCCTCCAAGGCCGTGTGGATTATCGAGAAAGCCCCAAATTCAGATTACTATTACATCATTCATAAGAAAACCGGCAAATATTTAATATCTAATGGTCAGATTAGAACGACCACTAACCCCGACCGTATTCGTGTACATTTGGAATCAATAGCCGATCCTACTGCACAGGGGGACAAAGTTCTTTTTGACATAAGTATTCCGTCTGGCAAGACACATTTAGTAATCTCTCCGAAGGGGATAACAGATGGCACAGATTTAAATCATGATAATGCAGACCACACAACTCATAGATGGTTAAGTGTCAATTTTGGAAACTACAATAACATAATTGGCAACTCTGGCAAAAAAGGTGGTCCTACGGGGTACGAAAATGTTGCGGGAATTGTCTGCATATATACCAGCAGTGACGTTAATGCTCCGTTCTATCTCGAAAATGCAAAGTGCGCAACCCCTACCATTAGTTTCAACAACTCCAATAAAGAGGTGACGATAGTCGGCAGTACCGAGGGGGCAACCATTTACTATACTACAGATCTTTCTACGCCTGACCCAACAAATTCTGGAGGAGAGAACCCCACTCAGGTTTACGACCCCACCAACAAACCAAACTTCTCTGAGACAACGACCATCAAAGCGATTGCAACCAAGAATCAGATGGTTGATTCAGAAGTGGCAACGATAACAATAGCGGTCAATCCGACCATCAATCTATCCATCCCGACAGGCGGCTACACCTATGGCGGCACAGCCTTGGAGCCAGAGGTTAGTGTTGTTTGTAATGGAACGACTCTCGATCCCAGCGAATATGAGGTCAGCTATAGTGATAACACAAACGTAGGAACTGCAACGGTCAGTATTACTAATGCCGATGGTGGCGACTATATCGTTTACGGCACCGAGACTTTCACCATCGCCAAGGCCGCCCTTACCGTCACAGCCATGAATCACTCCATCACATACGGCGATGCCCCAGCGAATAATGGTGTGACATATACAGGTTTTGTCAATGAAGAGACAGCATCTGTGCTCGGAGGCACGCTTGGCTACGATTATAGTTACACGCAGTATGCCGATGTGGGAACCTATCATATTACGCCCAGTGGTTTGACGAGCGACAATTACAACATTTCCTTTGTCGATGGCACATTGACTGTGGCCCAAAAAGGGGTGGCCCTGACATGGGTGGGAGAATCGTCCTATACATACGACGGTGCAGTCCACGACCCCACAGCGACAATAACGTCTATTAGTGACATCGTGAATGATGATGATGTGACAGGCGTCACAGTGACCCTAACAGCCAATACGGGTAGCAGCCTCACAGATGGGCATGCCGTCAATACCGGCAGCTACCAGGCTACAGCCTCTCTTTCAGGCACGAAGACAGGCAATTACAGGCCTGACCCTTCCGTGAAGCCGTTCACAATCGCCCCCAAGATTATCGGCGACGGTACCGAGGTTGCAGAGGGTTTCTCTGTTGTTCTGGTGCCTTCAGGAAATGACATTACAGTGACCGTGACAGACGGGGGAACGACACTTGACCAGGGCACTCACTACACTGTAGAGAAAGAAACACAAGGTTCTGACACATACGTGACAGTCTCTGGCATTGGCAATTATGGAGGTTCTTATCAGGGACTGTATGCCAACCCTGTATTCTTCAAACCGACTGGAGCCAATGAGTACGCTACAGTCTATCGGGCTACATCAGACATGGTCGCGCCCATCGGCATCACTCCCTACATCGTTATGAAAGTCAATCCATCGATAGGCACCATCAACATCGCCCCCGTCGACTATATTCCAGAGGGTGTACCTGTGCTGATGCTGGCCGATACCGATATTCAGGGGTTCTTGGCCTCGTCAAAGCCAGACGATGTTACGGAAATTACAGCTCAGACGAAGAACAGCAATGTGTTGAAGGTAGCTCCAGAAGGTGGAGTGGCGGTAGAAGCCGCACAGGTGTATATGTTCTATCGAGGTGAGTTCGTACTGACAAAGGCAGGTACACTGACCGAGGGGAAATTCTATCTCAACAACCCAAACTATAAGACCACTCCGACACCCGGCAACGAGGAGGGCGGTAACGGTTCGCGTAGCGTCCTGCGGTTTGTCGTGGAAGAGTCAACAGGCATCGCAGAAATGGGAAACGAAAAAGAAGAGACAAGAAATGGTTCCGCATGGCATTCACTTGATGGCCGACGTCTCAGCGGCAAGCCTGCCAAGCAGGGACTCTATATATGGAATGGACGTAAAACAGTAATAAAAAAGTAAAAATATGAAGCATACAATAAAAACCATCCTTTTGTCGCTTACACTCGTTTTAGCCGACGCAAGCCATGCATGGGCCATATCGGAAAGCGACATCATCATCAACGTACAACCAAACAAAGATGCAGGTACGGTTACGGTTACTAATATCAGTGAGTCTACGGTTACCATCTCTGCTGTTCCTGCCTCCGGCTCCGGATATGTTATTGATGCAAGTCACATCTTAGTCGAAAGGATGGTGAATCCGTCTTCCCGTCGTCGTGCCCCGGGACTGCCCTCCGGACTTGAAGTGACAGACAATCATGATAACACATATTCCTTCACCATTCCAAGTGGCTACGATGGTGCCTACGTCACTGCTACTTTCTTCAAGCAAGCTGCCGCAGGTTTTACAGCCATTACCTCTTTGTCGGAAATTGCCGATGATTTGACAGGGAGCTATCAACTGACAGCCGATGTTGATGCTTCATCACTAAGCAGCAGTTTAGGAGCATTTACAGGAACGCTTGATGGCGGCTTCCATAAGATCTATAATCTTTCCGTGCCGTTGTTCTCTTCCACCAGTGGTAGTGCCGTCATCCGCAACGTCACCTTTGAGGATGTCAACATTACTTCAGGAGATTCTAATGGAGATGCAGGAGCAGTAACCGCAAAGGCCGAAGGCTCTACCCGTATTTACAACTGCGGCATCCTACCAACAACTACTGAGCGCGACAATGATGGCAACATCACAGGGTTCAGCGGCAGCAGCGTCGGCGGTACCCGATATGTAGGCGGTCTTGTGGGCATGCTCAGTGGTAATGCTCGCGTCATTAATTGTTATAGTTATGCCAATATTACAGGTGGCTCAACGGTTGCTGGCATCGTGGGGTTTCATAATGCAAATAGTCATATCACACAAGATGATGTTGCTACCAAGCCGATGATAGTCAATTGTATGTTCTATGGCGACATTACCGGAGGAACTAACAAGTTCCCTGTCTATGGAGGCAGGATAGGAAACAACGATATGATTAAGACTGATTATGAATCAGCAAAAGGAGTTAATCCCTATAATTATTTCCGCGCCAATGCTTTGTTTGACAATGCCTATACGAACATCAACAACTACAAGCGCTCATGGCCTGCCGAGGAGAAATACCTGACACGCTTTGAGTACTACCGTAGCATTCTGAACAGCAACCGCCACCTCTGCACTTACTGGGTGACGGGCAAGACAGGAACAGAGCAGACAGCTGCCGATACGGCGCTGATAGCCAAGTGGGTGCTTGATCCGAGCATAGCACCCTATCCCATTCTGAAAAAGTGGGGCCGTTATCCATCAGTTATCAACCAAGACCCAGAGCAGGTGTGGAATCCTCAAAGTAAGCAGTGGGTCAGTCGTAGGGTGGCTAACGACTATGAGGGGAAGTATCTTGGTGAACTCTCTGTCACCATCAATGCCGGCAGTGGTCATGCTGGCAGTGGTGTATCGTCAAAGGAGAGAAAATTCATCATCATGGATATGGATACACTGAACAACGACTACTGTTATGGGAAAATTCAACTGCCATATTATAATGAGGTATTCGGCGACCCCACAACACAGATTCCTGAACCTTCTGCAGAAGATTATTCTGCAAAGTGGGATAATCGTTATAGTGGTAACTATAAGTCTCAGGTGGTGACTGGCTGGAAGATAACCTCAGTAGATAAGACTGGTACGAATTCTTTCGTAGTAAACTGGGAGAGTGGCTATAACTTTGCCGACCGTAACTGTACGGAAAAAGACTTGTTTAGCAAGAGCGGCCGTGTCTTCGCTCAAGGAGGCTATTACTATGTGCCAGAAGGAGTGACTGCCATTACCATAGAGGCCTATTGGGGTGATGCTTTTTATTTGCGCAATGAAGGCAATTACATTGACCGCGTCAATATATGTAAAGGCAAAGGAAATGCCGGGAACGGGGATGCTTTTACACCAGCAGGGACTTTGCCTACAACTTTTCAAGGTAAAACAGTTTACGACAATATACAAACTGCCATTGGTGCTCTGAAAGGAATAGGAAACGGAAAGACCGTTTATGATCAGGCAATCGTGTTAGTCGGTAATGTACAACGACAAAACGAAAGTACTGTTTATGGAAAAACAGGAAATAATGCCCACCCGTTTACTATGATGAGTGCAGACCTGGATTTGGACTGTGAACCAGACTTCTGTCTACAATTACAATTCAGAAAAGAAACAGACCGTCCTGGTATTCAACCCATTCGTTTCGATTTCTTGCCCATACCAGAACTCGGCCTAGCCATTAGGCCAGACAACAAGGCGTATTCAATTGGTATCATGATACCTTTGGGACATTTTGAAATTACGGAGACTGCATTTATGCATACCACGCAGTTTGAGTATGATGGCAATGTAACCAAAGTGGAAGCTCCTCTCATCCTTAATGGTGGGCACTTTGAACAGATTGTGGTCCGTGCCGGCCCCAAAAACCGAACTAGCTATATTCAGATGGGTGGGCATTTCTGGATGAAGCGCTTCACACCAGGCTGGCATGTAACACCGCAAAAACCAAACCAATATGACGGAGTTAGGCATTGTGCTGTCAATGTGCTTGGGGGGGAATACCCTGAGTTCTATCTTTCGGGTATTTACAACATTGATAACTATGACTATAGTTCCAGTACTAACAACGATAAATATAAGGCAAATGTAGATAATCCGCACTGCTATGTCAATGGTGGACGGTTCAATATTATGGCTGGTGCTGGCTACGAAACCGTTGACGGTGATGTCACTTTCAAAATAGACCATGCCGTCATAGATGAGTTCTATGGCGGAGGCATCAATGGATCTAAGCCCGTTAGGGGCAGCATAGATGTCACTATCGACCATAGCAAAGTAGGCAAATATTGTGGTGGTCCGAAAGTGGGAAGCATGCAAACAGGAAAGACTGTTACGACGAGTGCAACGGGCACAGTCTTTGGTGAGTATTTTGGCGGTGGCAATGGCGGTACAAGCTATTACCGTCAAACGAAAGATGATAAAACTCCTAGTATGCCTTCTAATGATGAAAATGGCTGGGGGAATAGAGGTGGAAATAATGGTAATTATGGATTCCCGGAATTCAACCCATTGAATACAATTGAAGGGGTATCCGTAGCATACGACATTGGTACAGACAAGAAAGGCTACCATGCCGAGTACGAGTTTGAACTTTTCAATTCGTCAAACGGTACTGATGCTAACGTTGTCCAGCGTAGCTATTATCGTTGGGCGCAGTTTGGAACTACTGTGACTGGCACCGTCAGCAACACATTGACCGACTGCACTGTCAACAGCAATTTTTACGGGGGTGGCAATTTAGGTAATGTCAACGGAGATGTAACCTCCCAACTGAAAGGTGAAACCCATATCAAAGGATCCGCTTATGCTGGTGGCTTCTCGGCATCCATTCCGCATTTTCCCATACACGATAAGGCTAATGCAGTATTCCCTTCTAGAGATTTCTCTGGTGTTATAACCGATGGCCATATTCCTTACATTAAAGATGGCGGGGAAATCCGATACTACACATGGTGCTATAAAAACCCAACTACAGGTGCTGTTTCGCCCGCTGGCGTAGTTATTCCCGAAGATGTAAGCACAACAAAGGTAGGTAAATCTACTTTCCAATACGGAGGCAAATGGTATTGCTATACGACAGTATCTCTTGAGAATCTGGGCACGGTCAGTGGCAACGCATCCATAGAAATCGACGACGACACAATAATTGACGGTAGCGTCTATGGCGGTGGTGACGAATCGGCTGTTGATGAGGACTCCACTGTTACCCTTAAGGGCAATACTCAGGTGGGGGGCAACGTCTTCGGCGGCGGCAACCGTGGCTTGGTCAGCGGCAACGCGACGGTAAACATTCAAAATTGAAAATTGAAGATTGAAAATTAGTTGACAAAAGCAATGGGTAAGAACGAGACCATACAGCAGCAGACCGCTCAGCAGGGAGAGATTATCCTCTACCAACCCGACGAGACCGTGCGCATAGAAGTACGGTTGGAGGACGAAACGGTGTGGCTAACGACCACCCAGATGGCAGCGCTGTTTGAAAGAGATGAGTCAAATATACGCCGTCATATCATCAACGTATTTAAAGAAGGTGAGCTCAAACGAGAGAATAACGTGCATTTTTTACACGTTAATGGCGTTAAGAAACCTGTCCCATTTTACACACTCGATGTTATTATCTCTGTCGGGTATCGCGTAAAATCACAGCGAGGTACAAAATTTCGCCAGTGGGCAAATAGTGTTCTCAAGGACTATCTGTTAAGGGGCTACACCGTAAATCAGCAGATGCTCCAGATGGAACGTCGGATAGATGCCCGTTTCGAAAAACAACATGATGAGATCCTGTCGATAAAACAGACGCTCAACAATCATCAGGAGAAGATCGACTTCTTCGTGCGTACGAACCAGCCTCCCGTGGAGGGAATCTTCTACGACGGACAGATATTCGATGCGTACCGATTCGTGAGCGACCTGATTCGCAAGGCAAGGCGTAGCATCGTACTGATTGACAACTATGTGGACGACACGGTGCTGACGATGCTCGACAAACGGGCCAACGGCGTAACGGCGACGATATACACCCAGCACGTCAGCGAGCAGCTGCAGTTGGACATTGACCGCCACAACGAGCAGTATGTCCCGATCGTGGTGGAGCACTTCAACCGTGCCCACGACCGATTCCTGCTCATTGACGATGAGGTGTACCACATAGGGGCCTCGCTGAAGGACCTGGGCAAACGGTGGTTTGCATTCACGCTCATGCACGACATCATGGCAGAAGAACTGACAAGCCGAATCAGCAGCAATGGGACGGCGAACGGTGAAGAGTGAAGATTAAGTGTATTTAAATATGGTGAATTCGCTACAATTATCTAAAAAATACAGGTAAATAGTAAAAACAAAAATGAATTTCGAATCGCTGACAGGTCAAATAACCCAAGTGCAAGACACGCTACAGGCACAGGCCGCACATGCTGTCAACCTCTCATTGACAGCACGCAACTGGCTTGTGGGCTACTATATAGTGGAGTTTGAACAAAAGGGTGAAGACCGCGCAAAATACGGAGAGAACCTCTTGAATAGTATTGCGAAAAAGTTATCTCGCAAGGGATTGGAAACTCGAAGATTACGTGAGTACCGACAGTTTTATCGTGTCTATCCTCAAATAGGGACTCATGTGATTAATTACCTCCAAAAGAATGCAATTGCCGGTCTTAACGTAACTGACTTACAGATTTGGCGGCTGCCGACCGACAAATTGCAAGTTGCAGATAATCAGTTAAATACAATTCGGCAGACAGTGTCCGCCAAATTAGAAGAATGGTGTACTCCTCCTGACTGGTTGTTTAATCGTTTGAACTATTCGAGCCTATCATATATTGCAGGGGTAGATGATCCTTTAAAGCGGGCATTTTATGAGCAGGAAGCCATTCGTGGATGCTGGTCTTTTAGAGAGCTGGATCGTCAGGTATCATCACTTTACTATGAGCGAATGGGGTTGTCGAAGGACAAGAAAGCGCTTCAGCGTTTAACGGCAAAAGAGAGTCAACAGTTGTCGCCTCGCGAGATACTGCATAATCCTGTCACCATAGAATTCTTAGGACTACAGTCTCAGGATGTATATACCGAGACCAAGTTGGAAACAGCCATTCTCAACCACTTACAGCAGTTCTTGTTGGAGATGGGCCGTGGTTTTTGCTTTGAAGCACGGCAGAAACGAATACTGATAGACCAGGACTATTTCAAGGCAGATCTTGTATTCTATCACCGCATACTGAAGTGTCATGTCATTCTTGATCTAAAAATAGACAGGTTCCGTCATGAGTATGCTTCGCAGTTAAATCTCTACCTCAACTATTACAAACATGAGATGATGCAGAAAGACGACAATCCCCCAGTCGGCTTATTGCTATGTACTGACTATGGCGAAACAACAGTCAGATATGCAACGGAAGGTCTTTCCCAGAATCTCTTCGTAAATAAATACCGTCTTCAGTTGCCATCGGAAGAAGATTTGCGTAACTATCTTCTGGCAAATATCTCTGAAGAGGACTACAAGGAGTATAGGGAAGAGCAACAAGGAAAGTCTGGCGGTGGTGACGAAGCTCCAGTCAGCGGCAACGGGACATTGAAAATTGAAGATTGAAGATTGAAGAATGAATTATAATATGGAAGACAATGAAATAATGATGGCATCGGAGCCGGTTGCAGCATACGCTCCCACTATGTTTGACACAGTGATAAGGTATCTGCATTCCTCGCACATGCCGATAGAGACTAAGCGGGCGGTATACCTCCAATTGCAAGCAGAGGTGGCCGATGAGAACTTGGGATATATGAAACGTCGCCTGAAAGAGTTCGCCGGCCTCAAGTCTGGATGGGATGGCGAGGATGCACAGCCATTGCTGCCGGAAACCGTTGCTTTCGTGGAAAAACTGCTTCGGTCTTGCAATAGTTTGGAGTTGGCTGACTGGGCATTGTTCCCGAATGTCAATGGCACATTTCTCTTGCAGCGTAAAGATGCTGCTATCAGCATAGGGTCGAAAGAGTATTCATACTTTGCCGAGGCCAAAAACAAGACTATTGGCCGTGACCATCAGCCCTTGTCATTAGAATCGGTCATATCGACCATCGAGACAATCAATCGCTATGCCTAACATAAAACTACCTGACACGGAGCATGTGGCACGAGCTATCTTCTTGCCTGCAATGCTCGATTCCAGCGGTAAAGTATCGTTGGCAGCCTTTACGCTACGACACAATGAAGGCTATTTCTCTGTTTCAAGAATGGCAGTTGACGGATGGCTGGAGGATATCAAGCGAATCCCGACATCACCAACGAGACAACTCGGCGGATACTGCAAAATGGGTGTTTGCAATATTCGTGGACTGGGATTTGTTTATGACGAAGAGAATGAAGTAGCTTTCGACGTGGAGAACAAAGCAACCGATTCTAACAAGTCGCATGCAGGAATAATTGTCGTTCTCAGCGAAAATACAATAAAAGGCGATAAGACGGTATTGCTGAAACCGTTGCCAACAGGCGTGTCTGCAACAGGGCTTCTAATGCGCATTCAGACAAAACTCGCCCAGCTTGCGGCAAAGAACTATGTAACAATCGGCTCCGTCTTCGGCGATGGTAACGAGGGAATTGCAAGTGGCAACGGGACATTGAAGATTGAAAATTGAAATGAAAAAACAGAATATATATATGACGAATAGACACAGATTTGCAATAGTCATGCTACTGGCAACCATGCTGCCAGTGGGTAGCGCCTCGGCGCAGGTGACAGTCATGGGCAACGTCTATGGCGGCGGCAACCTGGCCGACGTGCAGGCCAATACTGCCGTGAACATGAGTGCTGGTGCCGTAAAAGGCAATGTATATGGCGGCGGCAAGGGTGAAGAGAGTACATTCGAATGCGCGAAAGCCATGGTGGGAATTAATAACGAAGGCGCGGGTGCTGATCTCGATTCAGATGACAATAAAAATAAAGGAACAATCGTCACCATCAGCAACGGCACAGTGGGAACCCTTGAAGGGGAAGGGGGTGCCCAGACGCTGAAAGCAGGCACTGGCAACGTCTATGGAGGCGGTGAGATTGGCCGCGTGGAATGGAATACGCAAGTGAGGATAGGCGTCGGCACGGGAGAAGATACCTTTGAGCCCGAAATCTATGGAAGCGTATTCGGCGCCGGCAAGGGCTTAGAGACACATGGCTACTCGGCGCTGGTGCGTGGCAACAGTACTGTCACCATTCAGGGGGATGCCAAGGTAGGATATAACGTCTATGGCGGTGGCGAGAAGGCTACGGTGGGCAGATACTGGGTGAAAGGTGTTAATAATATTGATTCTAACGGAGACCCTGTTGTAGGAGCACCTACGGCTCCAACTGATTTGCCTGTCGGAATGCCGTATCAACAACAGAGTGGCGGCATCTGTCGTGTCACCATTCAGGGCAATGCAGAAATCGGATATAACGGCGCAACAGACAGCAAAGGACATGTCTTTGGCGCCGGCAAGGGTGTTGAGCCTCACTTCGTCGAAAGTGGAGAGGGACAGTCCCAGAAAATGACTAATGCCAATGTTCTGGTAGGCTTTACGGGTGATGGAACGAAAACTGCCAAGGATGAATATCTTGATTTTCTTCAGTCATTGTCCTTGGCCACCAATTCCTACGTGACCATCGACGGGGCGGCCCAAGTCAAAGGTTCCATCTTTGGCGGCAGCGAAAGTGGCTTTGTTCAGCACAATACAAGTGTAACAATTCAGGGCAGTAGCTGTGAGATTGGTACGACAACGTATGGCAACGTCTTTGGCGGCGGAAAAGGCCTTGCTACTTTTGCCGAAGCCGGAAAGGTGAAAGGCAACGCCACGGTTGCCATCAGCGCCGGCACTGTCAAGGGCAACGTCTATGGCGGTGGAAACTTGGGCGATGTGGGTATCATCGACAAAACTGATAAAAAAGATGGTCAACTAACTTACAATTATACATGGAAGCAGAACGATGGCACCACTGCCAATGTAGCCAATCACAACACAAACGCCACGGCCACAAACACGGGCATTTGCACGGTGACAGTCACTGGCGGTGAGATAGGTAGCAGCGGAACTCCGTCAACCGAGCATGGCAACGTGTTCGGTGCCGGCAGGGGTAGTTCTGAAACATGGTGGTGCGAGAAAGCCATCGCCTACGCCACAGATGTCAACGTCAGTGCCGGCACAGTGCATGGCAATGTCTATGGCGGCGGCGAGGTGGGCCGCGTGGAAGACGACGCGAAGGTGGTGATAGGCGTAGCTGATGCCACTGAAGGCTCTGCACCCACCATCTCAGGCAGTGTGTACGGTGCCGGTGCTGGCTTGGCAACACATGGCTACTCGGCTTTAGTGCGCGGCAACAGCGATGTCACCGTTCAGGGCACCGCCCTGGTCGGGGGCAATGTCTTCGGCGGTGGCGAGATTGCCTCGGTGGGAAGGTTTACTGTCGTTGGTGGACTGCCGAAACATCCGGATAGCGGTGGAAACTGTACCGTCACTATCCAAGACCATGCCAAAATCGGGAAAAGTGGTACAGGATACGACGTCTATGGTGCCTGCAAGGGTGTCAATCCTGCTGATATTAAAATCTCTGACCGTAAGAGTATGCAGCTCCTTACAAACGCGCCAGCCAATACAAGTTTGTGGGATCACTATAATAACGATGAAAACTCACCATTTATTTGGAGATATTATGCAACAGAGGCAGATTATCTTGCCTTCCTGAAGACGCTGGCCTTGACCAGCCATCCTCATGTGACCATCAGCGAAGATGCCACCGTCAATGGTTCTGTCTTTGGTGGTGGCCAGCGAGGTGTCACTTTAGGCAATGTGGTTGTCGACATCACCGGCGGTACCATAGAGGAAGATGTGTATGGCGGCGGTGCTTTGGCCGATACCAACCTCGGCAACTGGGACGCGGACGGATTCACGGAGGTGGCTGGCCTTACTGCGGGTGAATCTTCAGTAGCAGGCCTGTACGAAAGATCGGGTGCGGGTACAACAGCATCTCCATATTCATACACGGAGACCGCAGACGAAAAGGCGAATGGCAGTACTACCTATTATAGCAAGGGCAAATGGACCGACGAGACAAAGAAGACAACTTTGTACACGACCACCGTCAACCTTCTTGGTGGACAACTCCGCGATGCCTACGGCGGCGGACTGGGCGATGCCACTACACCGGCATACGTCTATGGCGACACCTCCGTAGAGCTGAACAACAACAATAACGGCGAAACGGCCGACGGTACGAAGAAAGGCTGTAGCCTGCAGCGCATCTTCGGCTGCAACAACGTGAACGGTACTCCGAAGGGCAGCGCCAAGGTGCATGTTTACGCCACTCAGCATGCAGGAAAGTCCCAGATTGCCAATACGCCGGCAAGTGATGAGGGAGAAGAGGCTGTAGCTGCTGTTGAAGATGCCAAGACAGGGGGCAACTACGATGTGGCAGCCGTCTATGGCGGTGGCAACCAAGCTGCCTACGAGCCTGTCAATGCATTGTCTGACAACGAAGCGACAAAGGCCACTGCCACCACCAATGTTATCATCGACGGTTGCCACCTGACCAGCATCAACCAGGTGTACGGCGGTGGCAACGCAGCCTCTACACCAGCCACGAACGTGACGGTCAACGGTACTTATGAGATCTACGAACTGTTCGGCGGCGGTAACGGAAAGGACCCCATCACCGTCAATGGCGTTTCAAAGGAAAACCCTGGTGCCAACGTGGGCTTCTATGACTACTCGGCAGTAGAAAGCACTTACAACACCAAGGAAGAAAGACAAACGGAGGCCTTTACATCCAAGTATGTCTATGGCTCGGGCAAGGCTGCCGTCAACGTCTTCGGCGGAACCGTCCACCGCGCCTTTGGCGGCTCTAACACGAAAGGCAATGTGCGCATGACCGCCGTGACCATGCTGGAGGATGTTGAAGGCTGCGAATTCAATGTAGACGAGGCCTACGGTGGCGGCAAGAGTGCGCCGATGGATGCCGAGGCGAAGCTGCTGATGGCATGTATTCCCGGACTGAACGCTGCCTACGGTGGTGCCGAGGCCGCCGACATCCAGGGCGACGTGACGCTGAACATTACCAATGGTACCTTCGACCGCGTGTTCGGTGGCAACAATATCAGCGGCACCATCCGAGGCTCCATCACGGTGAACATCGAGGAAACGGGTTGTAAGCCCGTCGTCATCGGAGAGCTATATGGTGGCGGCAACCTTGCCGGCTACTCGGTCTACGGCTACAAGCAGGTGACGGAAGGCACAACGAAAGTATGGAAGCCACGTGAGTCGGCAACCGACACTGGCGAGGTAAACGATGCGCTTAGCACTCACTACAGAGACCCGGAGGTCAATGTCAAGTCGTTCACCAGCATCGGCAACATCTTCGGTGGCGGCTTTGGTAAAACAGCCGTCATGGTGGGCAACCCGCATGTGAATATCAACGAGGTAGTGGGCGAGCCTGCTACCTATCCCACGACCGGAGATTTCGAAGAGACAGGGGACGGCGACAGCAAGACACAGAGATACAAAGGGAAGGTCAAGACGATGGACGAAGGCACGGCAAACGAGCACACGGTGACACTCCCATCGCATATCAAAGGCCAGATAGGTGCCATCCAGAATGTCTTCGGCGGTGGCAACGCCGCCAAGGTGATTGGCGATACATACGTAAACATCGGCACCAAGATGGGTGACCAGATAGAAATGGTGACCAAGGCCAAGGTAAACACCGGCACCAACGACAATCCCGTCATGGCATATCCGAAGCAAGAAGTGAAAGGAGCCGACATCCGTGGCAACGTCTACGGCGGCGGCAATGCTGCCGACGTGACGGGCAAGACGAACGTACAGATAGGCAAGCAATAATAATGAAGTAATTCTAATTGTAAGTCTCATGAAAAAAGCAAAGCTACGGGTGCTCAAGAGATACTTATATATAATAGGTGTGACGGCCGGGCTGGTTGTGACGGGCTGCGCCGACGGGCACGACAGCCAGAAGCACGGTGGGGCGGTGCTCGACGTGAAGCAGGCGGCGGCGCGGGTGATGAAACTGGCGGCTGACAGGCCTGAGCAGGCACTGCAGACGATTGACTCGCTGCGCGCCGAGGGTATGGCGGTCTACGAGACCGACTGGCTGCGCGCCAAGGTCTATTGCCAGTCGTTAGAGGGCACACGGCTCGATTCGGCCATCGCCATCTGTGAGCGGCTGATGTTGCTCGACGTGGCCCGCGAGAACCGCGAGTACCGTCAGGACGTATTAGAGACGCTCGTGAATGCCTGCCGTCGGAACAACGACGACGAGCGGATACTGAGATGGACAGCCGAACTGGTGACGCTGTTCCATGAGAACGGCGACGAGACGGAAGCCCTGAGGAGTGAGGCCGAGATGGGCGTGGCACTGACGCATACGGGGCATCTGGAGGAAGGACTGGCCAAGATAGACAGCGTGATAGCCGCTCTTGACGGCAAGAGGAAGTTCAACGAACTGGATGCCTCGCTGATAGCGCTCAAACGCAAGGTGGGTATCTTGAATGAGGCAGGGCGTCATGCCGACATTATTCCCGTTGCACAAAGCATGTTGGATAGGCTTGCCGACTACGAGCAGTACCCCGACAGCTATCGTGACGGCACCTACCGCGAACCCGCCGACGAAGACCGCGCCGGATATATCGACTTCTATCGCAACAGGGCCTACGGCTATCTGGCCGAAGCGTATGCAAGGCATAGTGTAAAGTGTAGAGTGGAGAGTGCAGAGTTTGCTACCGCCACTGACAGTGCCAGACACTATCTCGCCCTCTACGAGCAGAGCGGCTATGGGCGGACGCAGGCAGGGCGTCACTTCATCGTCCCGACGCTGTGCCTTTTAGGCGAGAGCGCCAAGATGGACTCCATTTTCCAGGATCTGGACGAAGCCCGCTTCCGTGCCTACGAGCAGCAGATAGAGATAGAACGTGAGCAGGATGCCAGCGCCCGCAAGAACATCATTATCGGTTTCTGCGTCCTCCTGGTATTGTTGGTAGCAGGCTTTGCCGCCTACCTGCTCCACCAGCGCAGCGTTCTGCGCCGGACGAACCATGTGCTGGTGAGCCAGATAGCCGAGGCAGCAGCACTTCAGCACGTACAGGCCCCCGAAGCCCCCCTTTCGTCCCCCGAGGGGGGCACAATAGTCCCTTCCACCAGTCAAACTAACGAAGCCCCCTCGGAGGCCGTAGGGGGGGCCTTCTCCTCGGGGGGCGAAAGGGGGGCTTCGGGGGCTTTAGTGGCTTCCCCCTCCGACCTCTTCCGTCACATGCAGGCCGTTATCCTGCGCGAGCAGTTGTACCTTGACCCGGCCTTCGACCGTCAGGCCGCCATCCGCCGGTTCAACATCTCGAAGGAACGTGTCGGCTCGGCCTTTGCGCAGTCGGGCGACTTCAGCAGCATCTCCGACTTCATTCGTGACTGCCGCCTGCGCCATGGCTGCGACCTGCTGTTGAGCCACCCACAGATGACCGTCAGCGAGGTGGCCCAGCAGAGCGGCTTCATCCATGCCAGCACCTTCAGCACCGACTTCAAGAACAAGTATCTGCTCACCCCCACGGCCTACCGCGAGGCTAATATCCATAGTTAGTAGATTGGAAGATTCGTCGTCCCAAACGACAAAAGCCTTTTGCTTTTGTCGTTTTCGTCTTTTGGATTTGTCTTTTCTCTTCATCATTTGTCCTAAGAACCTTTAGTATTTGTCCGTGCATTTGTACGCATGAACAATATATTGTACCTTTCCTCTATAAACTGAAAACAAATTGCCCCGCCAAAGTAACTAAATCCGTGGATTGGCTTCCTGTAGGCCCATGACAATACATC
>CAJONO010000136.1 GCA_905235905.1 uncultured Prevotella sp. | reverse complement strand
CTTGATTTTTAAGGCGCTTCAGGATGGGCTTGAACCAACGACCCCCTGATTAACAGTCAGGTGCTCTAACCAACTGAGCTACTGAAGCATGTTTGAAATCATTTCATCGTCTTGCCCTGAATTGACGGCTTTCGATTTCTGATTTGTGGGTGCAAAGGTAATGCGTTTTTTTGAATTATGCAAACTTTTTGGGGAAAAATTCTCAGAAAAACAAAAAAAAGTGCAAATTTTCAGGGAAAAAGGGTGATTTCTCGCTATAATCATGTAATTTTGCACCTACAAAACAGAAATAACTATTTTATCACTTATGACGAGACAACGCTTTCTCCACTTGCTTCTCTTGGGCATCTTGCCACTGATGCTTCAGGCTCAGAACGTGCTTAAGGATGCTGAACCAGCTATTACTGGTCAGAATCACAATCTTGAGGCGGGTAAGAACTTGGACATCTTCAATGCTGCTTACCGCAATCTGGATTTACTATATGTAGATACGATCAATCCGGAACAGGCTATTACAGCAGCCTTGAAAGGGATGGTAAGGTCGCTTGACCCCTATACTGACTACTACCCTGAGAGCGAGACAAAGAACTTGCAGCTGATGATTACTGGCAAATATGCAGGCATTGGGGCATTGATACGTTATCATGCCCGAAAGAAGCGCATCGTCATTGACGAGCCTTATGCTGGTATGCCTGCCGCTGAAGCAGGGGTGAGGAAAGGAGATGTAATCTTATCGATTGACGACTCTGTGATGACCGACAAGACAGTGAACTATGTGTCGTCCCGTCTTCGTGGCGACGCTGGCACCAGCTTTGTGCTGAAGATTCTGAGGCCATCAACGGGGAAAGAGATGAAGTTCAAGATTACGCGTCGTAATATCAAGTTGCCAGAGCTAACGTATTACGGTATGCGCTCCGACTCTGTTGGCTATATCAGTCTGAACCAGTTTACCGAGGGATGTGCCCGCAATGTTCGCAATGCCGTGATAGACCTGAAGCATCAGGGAGCCAAGGCAATGGTGCTCGACCTTCGTGGCAATGGCGGTGGCTCGGAGATGGAGGCGGTCGACATTGTGAGCATCTGGGTGCCCAAGGACGAGATTGTGGTGGAAAACCGTGGGAAAGTAAGACAGGTGAACCGTACCTATCGCACCCGTTTGGAGCCTATCGACACGGTGATGCCACTGGCAGTGCTTGTCAATGGCGAAACGGCATCGGCCAGTGAAATTACTTGCGGTGCGCTGCAGGACATGGATCGTGCTATTATTATAGGTACGCGTACCTATGGTAAAGGATTGGTTCAGATTCCGCTCGATCTTCCTTACAACACAAACCTAAAGGTAACGACGTCGAAGTACTACATTCCCAGCGGACGTTGTATTCAGGCGGTGAACTACAGACGTGACGGCCAGGAGCGCATAGCCGACTCGCTGACCCACGTTTTCCACACTCGTGCCGGCCGAGAAGTGCGCGACGGGGGCGGCATCAAGCCCGACGTGGAGCTGAAGGCCGACTCTCTGCCTAACATTGCCTACTACCTGAGTGCCGTGGGCATGGACTCAACCGAGGTGATGTTCGACTATGTGGTTGACTATATTGCCCGTCATCCGTCGATTGCCCAGCCTGAGGAGTTCCACCTCACAGACAAGGACTACGAGGAGTTTCGTGAGCGGGTGGTGAAAAGTGGCTTCACGTATGACCCCGTGAGCCGCAAACAGTTCGACGAGCTGGTGAAGACGGCCAAGTTCGAAGGCTACTACGATGATGCTCGCGAATTGTTCGACAGTCTGTCGGCAAAGCTCAAACACGATGTCGCCACCGACATGGACAAGCATCGCGATGCCATCATAAGAATGCTTGAGACCGACATCGTAGCTGCCTACTACTATCAGGAAGGAGCACTGAGAGCCGGGCTGCTCCACGACAAACAGCTCGGTGAGGCGGAGCGCTTACTGAAGAGTCCTGCCAAATATCGGTACGTCTTGTCAAAATAGCCGAAGTGTTTTCCCCGTCATTTGGAAAAATACCTATCGCGTAGAAAGCATGTTATCGAAAAGAATTATAATTGTCGTCCTGTTGGCAATCTGTTGCCAGATAGTGGCTGCCGGCGACTTTGAGTCGGCTGCATCGGCTGTCGGCAACATGCGGGTGGGATGGAACCTGGGTAATACGCTCGAAAGCAATTCGGGCGACGTGAACAACATGTGGATTGAAGCATGGACACAACGCAGGCCTAACGACTACGAGACAGCCTGGGGACAGGCTGTGACGAAGCCTGAGCTGCTGAAGATGTTCAAGGAGGCAGGATTCAATGCCATTCGCATACCGGTAACATGGTACCCGCACATGGAGGCAACCTTCAAGGGCGTTAAGTGGAACGATGCCACACAGGGCCTGACAGCATGGGACACGGTGGCAGACCCCATAGGCACAAAGATACAGGCAGCGTGGATGAAGCGTGTACACGAGGTAGTCGATTACGTCGTCAGCCAGGGCATGTACTGCATTCTCAACGTTCATCACGATACGGGCGACTCCAATACGGCGTGGCTCGTGGCCAGTGAGGCCGACTACGCCAAGCAGAAAGAGCGCTTCGAGGAGTTGTGGCGACAAATAGCAGAGGAGTTCAAGGACTACGACGAGCACTTGCTTTTTGAGGGGTACAATGAGATGCTCGACCCCTACGGTTCATGGTGTTTTGCCTCGTTTGCAACCTCCGGCAGTTACAACAGCACCGTGGCCACCTCGGCCTATAAGGCTATTAATAGCTACGCCCAGAGCTTTGTTGATGCCGTTCGCTCAACGGGTGGCAACAACCTACAGCGCAACCTGATTGTCAGCACCTATGGTGCCTGCTGTGGTAGCGGCACATGGAATACGCATCTGGCCGACCCGCTGAAGAAGATGGCCTTGCCTGCAGACAGCGTGACGGGCCACCTCATCTTTGAAGTACACTCCTATTTCGATGTGAAGGATCTCAGTGCCACCAAGAGCAGCATCGACCAGACCATTAGCTCGGTGAAGAGCAATCTGGCCTCGAAAGGCGCACCTGTCATCTTCGGCGAGTGGGGTTCTACGACCGAGAACTGCTACGACAACTATCGTGGCAATTTGCTTGCCTTTGCCCGTTATTTTGTAGAAAAGGCCAAAGCCAGTGGCATGGGCATGTTCTACTGGATGGGACTCTCCGACGGCAAGAGCCGCTCTGTGCCAGAGTTCAGCCAGGCCGACGTAAAGGATGCCATTATCAGGGGCTATTATGGCGATGGTGGCTTCTCGGGCATCGGCAACCTTACAGGCAACCCGATGCCCGCTGAATACTACAACCTTGCCGGTCGCAGGCTCACGGTTCCCCAGAAAGGAATCAATGTCATCAGGCAAGCCGGGGAAAAAACGAAGAAAATGGTGAAAAGATGAACGGTAAGCATTACCAATGTATGGATATCAGTTTGCGAAGAACGTCGACTGGAAGCAATTGAAATGAACAAAGTAAGAATAACAGCAATACGCCAGACCATATATCCTGACTTGATGGAGAAGTACGAGAACCCCATTGAGCATACTTGTGATGTGATAGAAGGTCAGCAATGGATTTCAGAGAATGGTCAACGTCCCGAGGGCATGTGCCCGTCAGCATGGTCGTCTATGCGCGAATTTGTGGAATCACTGGCCAAAGGTGAGGGTAATTTCTACGATGGCTGGATGAAGAATCCCATGAGTGCAATGATAAGCTGCAACGACGGTTTCCGTCCGTTCAGCTTTTATATCGAAGCCATATAAGTATGCATCTCAGTTCGGATGCTGAAGTACTCGAGTACGGAGCAAGGCACGATTTTGTTGCGCAATTGGTGACCCCGCTCGGCAATGGTGTCAACGACACCTCAACAACGATAAAGACCTACGAGTACTGAGGCCATGCCGAATTTAAGAAACCACTATTCCTCTTCTTCCATGGGCAACAGATCTGTGAGTGGCAACTGCCTGTTGATCGCGGAATGGAAAGAGATGATACTCACAGAACGGGCAAGACCCAACGGTTGTAGCTTGTCGTGAATAATCGTGAGCAAGTGATGGTTGTTGGCCGCAAAGATTTTGATAAACAAGTCGTAGTCACCCGTTGTGTAGTGGCATTCCACCACTTCGGGAATGTCTTTCAGCTTTTCCACTACTGTATCGAAAGACTCTGGCTGCTTCAGGTTCAGGCCGATGAAGGCACAGGTCTCATATCCGACCTTTTCAGGGTCTACGATAAATTGCGAGCCTTTGATTATTCCTAAGGCCGTCAGCTTCTGAATGCGCTGGTGAATGGCTGCGCCACTCACATTACAGGCTCTCGCCACTTCTAAAAACGGAACACGGGCATCTTCCGAAATTAGCTTTAGAATCTGCTTGTCTAAATTATCCAATAATTGTTTGGCCATGACAGGTGCTTTTTAGTTTTCTTCTGCAAAAGTAACACCAAATATCGAAATAACCAATAAAAACGGCAAAAAAAGTCTTAACGGTAACCGTTGCACGTTGCTGATTACGCCTATATTTCTTGAAGCTTATTCCGTTTTTCCAAAATAATACAAAATCTTTACTGATGATAGCTGTCATCTGCAACTTTTTTCGTACTTTTGCGAGGCAATAAGACAGGCAATGAAGAGGACAGACAATGAAGAATACAAAAGACAACATTTTTGATAATGACAAACGAAACGAAAAAGAAAAACGTTGCATTGGTGCTATCAAGTGGTGGTGCAAGAGGATTGGCTCATATAGGTGCTATTGAAGAACTAAATGCTAACGGATATAATGTTAGCTCAATTGCTGGTTGCTCAATGGGAGCACTCATCGGAGGGGTTTATGCTGCTGGTAAGTTAGAAGATTTCCGAGAGTGGATGAAAACCGTAGACAGAAGGAAAATGCTGGAACTGACAGACTTCTCACTGTCGTTGAATCACCTGGTGAAAGGAAAGCGTATTATTGAGGCAATCATGGAATTCGTACCAGACGTTGCTATCGAAGACCTGCCCATACCATATTGTGCTGTGGCTACCGATTTGAAAGCAGGAAAAGAGGTGGTATTCAACAAGGGCAGCTTGTTTCAGGCTATTCGTGCCAGCATTTCCTTACCATCGTTCTACGAACCTGTTCAACATGATGGTATGGTCCTAATTGACGGAGGCGTGATAAATCCAATTCCCCTGAATCGTGTCAAAAGAATTGCCGGCGATATTTTGGTAGGCGTTGATGTGAGCGGTCATGATTACGAATCACAATGGAAAGAGATGCATCGGCTGGCGGAAATGCAAAAGAACGAAAAGTCGTTGAAAGCAAAGATTCTCGACAAGCTGATTCCTGACAACATTGAATTCAACTACTATACGGTACTTTCACGAACAAGTTCACTGATGATACGACAGAACTCCATTCTCATGGCTAAACTGATGAAGCCGGAAATACTCATAGACATACAAATGAGCCGTTATGGAGGATTTGATTATGATAAATCAGAGAAAATCATTGCTATCGGCCGACAGAAAACATTCCAGACGATTAGCAAATGGCATTCATAAATATCTGCTACCCCATAGCCAACAGGTACAGGACCAACCAACACACTGCATGCCGCTACCCCACAGCCAACAGACACAGGACTAGCCAACACGCTGCATGCTACTATCCCATAGCCAACAGGCTGCATGACTGAGCCGATAAAAAGTATTATACGCTGCATGCCGGGAAAACGAACGGGAGGGAGG
>CAJONO010000135.1 GCA_905235905.1 uncultured Prevotella sp. | reverse complement strand
GAAATTCAGGATTGACGATAGCACCGTTTGGGCACATATTAGGAAATACTCTATCCCCACTCGCCAGATTGGGAACTATGTATATGCGCCTAAAAAAGAAATAGACAACTTGTATAAATCACTATAAGCAAACAGAATTATGAGAAAAAAGTGGTTCTATTGATTTTGCAAAAATAAGAAGTTTTTGGGAAATCGCCAAATTTTTTCAGGAAAACTTTATCGTGTGAGCGAGAATTTGAGCGACATACCGAAGTCGTGGGTGGTGGTGGGATAGCTGCTCGACGAAAGCAGGGGGGTGTTTGTCTGGCGGTCGTAATAGGCCGAGAGGGTGAGGTAGCGCGACATGGTGTAGTCGGCAGCCAGCGATATTTTCAGTGCCGAGTTGCCACTGGAGGCCGAGGACACGCCTGTGGCTATGTCGCGAGTGATGGCAGCCTGCCTGCGGAAGGAAATGTCGCCGCGCAGGTTCAGGTCGTGGTTCACGCCACCCTTCTTTGTCTGCGTGTTCTGCTTCTTCTCGTCGTCGGCATTCTTCTTGCTGCCCTTCACCTTGCGGTTGCCTGTGCCCGAACCAAAGAAGCTGAAGTTTGAAATCTTGTAGCCAAGGCCTATCACCCAGTCTTTCGACAGCGCCTCGTTGATCTGCACACTGGTCATGGAGAGGTTGAGCACACGGGTGGTCTTATACTCTACCTTCACGGTCATGGAATTCTTCAGCGTGACATCGATGCCGAGCAGGGGTGAGAAGGCCTCGTTGATGCTCACGGTGGGAATGTTGTAGCGAGAAGAAGGCGTGTAGGAACCGTCGGCAGCCTGAACAAAGCCGAGGTCGCCCATGTATTCGAGCCAGGAGCTGTAGGAGTTGTAGGAACCCACGGCAAAGACCGACTTGTAGGCATGGTTCAGGTTGACCGACTTGAAGTGGTCGCGCAGCCAGGGCAGCTTCGAGAGTCCTGCATAGCGAATGCTCCAGTTGGGCAGCAGCCGTGTGAGTGCGGGGAAGAGGCTGAGCGACGAGCCGGCTCCCAGCGTGTAGGTAGAGAGGAAGGCGGGCACGAGCACGTCGGCACTATAGGCATCGACCTGATTGACGCCTGTGGCACCAGCGGGTGCGGCATTGCCATACTGCCCCTGCACACGCTGACGAAACTCCTCGACCTTGCCACAGAACTCGCTGAACGACTTCGACTGGTAGCCGTTGTCTGCGTTGCCCATTCCCTCGAGGGCGCTGCGAATGCTGATGGTGGTCATGTTGAACGAGCCGCTATAGGTGGTGGGCGAGCCTTCATACATGAACTGCACACTCTTGGCACGGGTCATGGTTCGCGATGCCGTGAGGTCAATCTTCAGGTCGCGTACGGGTTCGAGCGTAGCCTTGAGCTGCAAATCCTCGGTCATGGAGCTGGTAGAGGGCGTGGCCACCCTGTCGTTGCAGAGCAGCCAGCCGTTGTCGAGTGCCTTCTGCACGTAGCTGTCGCCTACGAAGCCGAAGGCAAAGTCGAGGCCCGGAGCCAGGACACTTCCCGTGCGCTGTCCGAAGGCGTCGCCAATGTTGGGCAGAAATCCTGGCAGCGACATGGAGAACTGGTTGCGATAGCTAAGACTGATGTTGCGCACCATCATGAGAGCATGGGCGGCATGCTGGGCGGTGTTATACCACCACTGCTTGTCAAGCGGCTCCTTAGGCACGACGGAGAGCTTTACGGTGAGGGATTGAGGGTTGAGAGTTGAGGGTTGAGGGTTGAGGGTTGAGAGACTGCCTTTTGCCGCTGAGTCGGATGCCGCCGTCAGGCTGTCTTCTATACTCTTACCTCTTACCTCTGCTATCTTACCTCTTACCTCTGGCATCTTGCCTCTTGGAATCCAGACCTTTATCTTATTGTCGTCGACGGCTTTCCACTTCAGCTGCACGGCCTTGCCGTTCTTGTCCTTGGCCGAGACAATGAGGCGCTTCGACTTCTTGCCATGCTGCACCTCGATAGCCGAGTCGGGCATGAGGGTCAGCTCTTTCTGGAAGGTGTTCTTGTTTTTGGGCAGCTGGGCTTTCTCCTTGTCTTCGGCATTTGCCTTGTCGTTCTTCTTCTTGTCCTTGGCTGTAGGTTTCTTGCTCGACGACTTGGCAGCGGGCTGCTTCTTAAACCGTTCGTTCACTTTCTTCAGGAAGGGGAAGTGGTTATAGAGTGTTTCCATGTTGACCGAGCCATTGATGTTCAGGTTGCGGTTGTTCGAAATGGTGTTTCCCAGCGAGGTGCCGTCTTCCAGCTCGGTGCCGCGCAGCCAGGAGTAAGTGGCCGTATAGGAAGCATCGGTCTTCAGCCAGTCGAAGAGGGGCAGCTTGTCGAGCGGTACCTGGTAGCTGGCTGTGAACGACTGCTGGTAGTCGAGCGGTGTGCCGAGGTTCTTGATGCTCGTCCACACCGAGTCTTTCCACGCCGTGTAGCGGTCGGGATAAAGGTCTTTGTTCACAGGTGTGTAGGGCGTTTCTATCTCTGCATGGGTGGCCGACTGGAAGTTCATGTGCAGGTTCTTTGTGAAGTCCCAACGCAGGCTGAAGTCTCGGTTCCACAAGAACTGCTCGCTAAAGGTGAGGGGCAGGTTAGGATTGGCCGTATTCTCCAAGTCGCGCTCTTGCAGCTCATAGTAGGTTCGGGTGATTTCCGAGTTGAACGAGATGCTCTGCGGCAGGTAGTTCAGCCCGAAGGCCTTGGGGAAGTTCATCCACTTCGACTTGCTTTTCGAGTTCTTGAACGGCTCCCACGTCTTATATACGGGCGAATAGGAGTAGTTCATGGCTCCACGCCACTGGTCTTCGGTTTCCCACACCGTCGTCTCGCCCGTTGTCTTGCGATGTGAATGGCTATAGGAGAACGAGAAGTTGTCGGGGTCATAGGGCATGGGGTGGCGCTTGTTCTTGATGCCCACCCGGGCATTCGAGATGGAGAAGTTGCGCGTGGTGTGCTTGGTCACGGCAATGCTCTCTATGGAGTCGCGCTCTTGCTGGGTGGAAGCTTCAAGGGCATCGTCAAGCTCCATGTCGGTGTCGAGCGGGTTGTATTTCGGACTCACTATCTCCTTATTATAAGAATAGTACAAGGGTATGGTCACCTTTGCCTTGTCGGGGAAGAACTTACCCAGCTCGACATTGGTCGTCACTGCGTATGATTTCTCGGTATCAGTAGACCGCTGCATGACACGCTCCTCGAGGCCACCGAAGCCATCGGTCATATAACGGCCAGTGAGGTTGACGGAGCCGAAATCGCTCAGCTGCACGTTCATGGCACCACTTGCCGCCCATCCGCCTTCGTTATTGGAGTCACGCAGACGAAGCTCGTTGACCCATACCTCGCCCGACTTCATCTCGCTGGTAAGGTTGCGCACACCGATAATCATCGTCTTCACCTCACCGAGCGAGGGGTTACCCACAATGCTCACACGATTGTTGGGACGGCTGGGGTCGTAGTCGCTGAACAGCTGGGAATAGGATGCCACGCCCGCAGCCTTCGACTTGTTGCGCTCTTTCTTCAGACGGGTGAAGATGCTCATGTCGATGTCGAGCATGTTCTCGGCCGGCCATACTAAGGGGCGGTCACTGGGCACGTTCCAGCGATAATGGCCTTCGGGAGTCAGCTTCAACGGAATGAGATACTCATAGTAATTGCTCTTGTAGTCGCTGCCGAGACGGATGAAGACCGCCAACTGGTTATCCTGCAAACTGGTGTTGTTGGGCACAAGGACATTGGCATGGACAAACATCTGCAAGCGCTTATAGCGGCGCAGGTCGAGATTGGTATTCTTATAGACGGCCTTCGACTCGTTCTGGCTCAGGTTCTTCACCGTGAGGCAAAGCGACTGCTCGTTCTCCTCGGTAAGCTGTGGCTGGTTGGGGTCTGACACTCTCGTAATGCCCGGCGGCAACACGTAGGCAACGGGCTGTCGGTCGACATTCTCCTCGACGTTGACGGCACTCATCTCCAGCAAGCCAGTCTCTGCCCCTGCCGATGTCATGAGGTTTTGCTTGTATTGACGCCAAGTGCCACGCACCAAGTCGAGGCTTCCGAAGCGCAACACGATGGGCTCTTCAAAACCAGTAAGGAACATGCGCATGAAGCGGATGGAGGTAAAGTCGTTAATACTGCCCACCTTCTTCTGATACTCGGCCAAGGGAATGCGGTATTGGTACCAACGCACGGTGGCCGAATCGCCATTGCGCAACTTGGCATTGTAGTCACGGTGATCCACAATATAGGAGTCGTCACTCTTCATTCCTTTATTATATGCCTGCAACTCATCATCGCTGATGGGAATGCGATACTGGAAGTAGCGCTCATATTCATTCAGCGTGAAGTCCTGGTTGATGTCCTCTACATCGGGGCCAGTCTTGTAGCTGGTGTCGTAGCCTTCTGTCTGCTCGTCGCTGGCGGGAGAGTTGCCTTGCGGGTTATTGATTTGCTTATAGCGGTTCATGATGCTCGTCTGCTGGCCATCATAGTCACTGCCACGGAAATAATGGTAGTTGTCGCCAGCAGGGTCGTTGCGCCATGCCTGAAGAAGGCTGTCGTTCTGCACAATGCCACTGATGGCGTCGAGCCACTCCTTGTAGGCTCCGAACGAGCGTTCTTCCTCGTCGTTCAAACCGTTCAAGCCAACATCCTGCAACTGGCGCGAACCGCTGGTAGTGGCAAAAGCGTATGTCTGCGTGGCCTGAACGGGAATGCGCCCCCATTGTGTCTCTGTGAACGAGCTTGTGCCGTCGACAGGCATGCCACTCTCGTAGAATTTCTTGCCGTCGCAGAGCACATCCTCACTCACCTCACCGAGATTGATGTAGAGCTCGCCGGCATGGCGCGAGGCTGTTCCGTCCTTGCGGGTGTAAATAAAGGGGTCGAGCAGCCAGAACTCTACATATTCTATATTAGCCTCCTCAAAATCGGTGGTTTCCAGTTTGCGCATCATGCCACCCCACTTTCCTGCCGGATTCTTCAGCGTTCCGTCGCTGTTGTAGTCGAGGGTGAGGTTATAGGGTCCGCGCTCTTGGGGATAATAGGCCAGATTGAGCACAGGAAGCGTCGAGGTGGCCCCGTCGTAGGTGCTCTGGTCGCGATTGGGATAAAGTTCTCTTACATAGACCTCGCGAACGTAGTGGTTGGAAAGCTGTTCCAAGTCGCTCTTGATGTGACCAGGAGTGAGACTCGAAGAACGGCGCGTGAAGATAGGGTCGACAGTGTACCACGCCAGGAGTGCACGGTCGTAGCCGCTCTTCACCGTCGACTTGTCGTTGTAGTTCTGAAACATCGACGGAACACTTGAGAGCACCCATGCCTTCGGGTCGCTCTGCTCCAGAAGATTCTTTGCATTCTCAAAATCGTCCAGATACGAGGCGTTGTCTTGTGTTCCGCTGGCATTGCCGGCAATGAGCTGGGCAAACTCGCCGGTAAAGGATATTTGCGACGGTTGCGTGACATGGAGTAACGGCAATTTATTGAGAATCTTGGTGAGCCACTGCGATTCTTGCTTCCAATTGATGTTCAGGCCCCAGATAGTGTTGCTGATTGGTTCTTCACCCATGTTCACCTTTGTGGTGAGTGCTTGTTCGTGCAAATGCTGCAAGGTGCCGCCAATCGAGAAATTCTTAGTGAAGTCATAGGTCCAGTTCATGCCAAGCATCGTCTTGCGCTGCATGGCATAGTGGGTATTGTCCTCAAGCGACACGCTGACATTGGTGCCGGCATCAATGATGCTCTGGTTCAGTATGGTCACCTCGCCTGCTGCATAGTCGACCGAATAGTCGCTGCCTTCGGTAAGTGTCACGCCACCAGCGGTCACGACCACCGACCCTTGCGGCACGTTGTAGGCTCCCAGCGAAATGACGTTAGCCGAAGTGCCTTTGAACTGTCCGGTCATGATGAACTTGTCCTTCTCGGCATTCTGCTTGGCAACGGTCTTTGTCGAATCGTAGAGCTGGTCGAAGCAATAGGTGTCGGCCAAATGGGCCAATCCCTGCTTGTCGAGATAGTTACGGAGATAATCGCCAAAAGGTTCGGCGGCAGGCAGAAACACCCGACCGTTTTGCACGGTATAACCGCTCACAAAGTCGAACTGGCCGTTGGCATGCGGCTTCATGTTGGCATCTAAGCGGTCAAGCCCCATCAGCCGGAGCAGGGGAGTGCTCTTCAGCTCTTCCTCGGGCAGATAGGAAAGGTAGGTACCAGTGGTATCGCTCTGGTACTTGATGTCGAGCCTGAATTTTTCCTTCTCGACGGTCGAAGCCAGATAGTAGACATTCTTCATCATCAGCCGCCAGTTGCCTTGTGCGGGGCTGTTAGAGGTGTTTTTCAGCGCCTTCACAAAGAGGCTCTTGTCGGTTTGGGTCAGGTCGCTTGAGAACTCGCCCACCTGATAGGTTTGCCCTGCGTAGGTATATTCAAAGGCCACGGCCAGCACCTGGTCGGTTTGAAGGCTGGTTTTCAGCGATATGTAGCCTAAAGCCGTATTCACCGTGTACTCGCTCGACGAAAGCAGGGTGGCCGAAGCCAGCTTCTCATAATCTACGCCACCTGTTATGCCACCGATGGCCTCCAGTTTCGACGTAATAAGGTCGACGCTTCGCGAAGCCGAGTCGATGTTGGCCACCAGTGTTGCATATTCGTTGTTGGCCTGATTGCTGGGCAATGCCTGTACGCCGCCCCAACGTGGATTACTGATGTAACGGCCTTCGCCCAAGTCGGTCAAGGCCACGATGTTACGGGAATTACTGGTTGTACCCGACTTATTGGTTATCCACACCTCAACGCGGTTAATCTTGATGCCCGTCGTAATGTTGGGCAACGATTGCATGCCACGGTCGTAGATTTCACGGAAATAATGGGAGAGGAAGAAATGACGGTTTTCCTCATAGTCGGCTACGTCGATTTCGAACGGGGTGGTTTGTGTGCCACCTTTCGACGACACACTCTTCGATGTAGACTTCTTCTGTGACACGACGGCCTGAAGCTTCAGCTTGCCAAACTGCATGTCGGTGCGTACACCAAAGAGGCTCGATGCGCCCTTCACCAGCGAGTTGTTTGAGGGGAACGTTACGTTGCCGGCCTCAACCAGTTTTATTATTTCGTCTTCCTTACCATCATACTTCAGTTTCAGGTTCTGGGTATCGAAGTCGAAGGTGGCATCGGTGTTGTAGTTCAGTTTCATGTCTACCTTGTCGCCAACCTTTCCGTTGACGTTCAGATTGATTTTCTCGTCGAAGTCAAACGATGTGGTCTTCCTGTTACGAATGGGCAGCGAGGGGTTGTCAATCTTCTTGAGGGTTCCGCCAACCTTCAGCTCGGCCGTGCCCTGCGTCTTGACACGCACACCACCGGGACCGAATATTTTCTCGGCAGGCCCTAAGTCAAAGTGCATATCGCTGAAGTCGAACTTCTCCTTTCCTTTCTGGGCGGCATTCTCCGCGTCCTTCGTTCGGAAGAACTGCTGCCGCAAACGGTGTTCGCTCCACTTCAGATATTCTTGTGGTGTCATAAGCACAGGGGCGTTCAGGTAGCTGTCGCCAATCTTAGAGCCAATGAGATAGACGCCCAGCGAGTCGTCGTAGAGCACCTCCTGCTTCACATTTTCCGGCATGTGAAGGTCGAGTGCGCTCGAGTCCAAATCAGCCGTCAGAATAGGAGCTGTGCGCTGAATCTTCCAGCGAGAATGCACCAATGAGTCGGGAACAGTCTCGTCACCGGCTTCCAAAGACTTCGGCTGTGCTTTCGGCACTGGCCTCTTCGTCTGCTTGTCGTCATCGTCTTGCTGTGGCACAGAGGCAAAGGCCGTGAGGCTTACCAGAAAGACCAACAAATAGGCTATTCTCTTCAAAATAATTCAGAGCTACACTTCTTATAAAACGTTCATCACGGCATAATTATTGTATCAGGCTGTTTTTTTAATCTTTCAACGTTTTTTAAGACTGTTGGTGATGTAGAATAGAAAAAATCAATTACCTTTGCACTCCATATAATTGCTAACCCACTATTTCGAGAAATGAACGAATTCCCTATTGGAACGCTAATCAGGAAAGAACTGAAAAGCAAAGGGCTGACAGCAGCATGGCTGGCAGAGCAGATACCATGCGACCGCTCAAACATCTATAATATATTCAAACGCAACGACATCAATTCCAGTCTGCTTCAACGCATCTCCGTGCTGCTCGAACATGATTTCTTTGCCGACCTGTCAGAATCACTCTGTTTGAAGGAAGCCGTCTGAAGGTGAAGAAAAATGCCCTTTTGTTTGGGGCATTGCCAAAAATAATGTAACTTTGCAAAAATTCTAATAAACTATTATAATAATGAAAGACTTTTTCAAATACACCCTGGCCACCATGTGTGGCATCGTGCTTCTGTCTATCGTCAGCGGAATCCTTTTCATGATTTCCATGGTAGGCATCATTGCCGGCAGTTCTGCAACGACAAAAGTGAAAGACAACTCGGTATTTGTCATTAAAATGAATGGCACCATTCAAGAGCAAGCCGACGAGGGCAGTCCGCTGAGCATGCTACTCAGCCAGGCCGACATGGACGAGATGGGGCTCGACGACATTATAGCCAGCATCAGCAAGGCTAAGGAGAACGACAACATCAAGGGCATCTATCTTGAAGGGGGCATAGCATCGTTCGACGCTCCCGCCACCGCCCAGCAAATGCGCGATGCCCTGAAAGACTTCAAGCAGAGCGGAAAATGGATCATTGCCTACGCCGACCAATATCTGCAGACAAGCTATTACGTGGCATCGGTGGCCGACTCCATCTTCCTCAACAAGACTGGACTCATCGACTTCAAGGGCCTTGGTGGCAAGGGCTACTATCTGACGGGGCTCTACGAGAAAGTGGGCGTGAAGTATCAGGCCACACGAGTGGGAAAATACAAGAGTGCCGTGGAGAGCGTGACCCGCAAGGACATGAGCGAGGCCGACCGCGAGCAGCGCATGGCCTTCACTAACGGCGTGTGGCAGCACATGCTGGCCGACATGGCCGAAAGCCGCAAGCTGACGGTCGAGCAATTGGACCAGCTGGCCAACGACAGCATCATGGCCTTTGCCTCGACCGACGACTATCTGAAAGCCAGACTCGTAGACCGCGTGATGTATCCCGAAGAAATCAAGCGCATCATCAAAGCAAAGCTCGAACTTGACGAAGACGACGACATTGAACAGCTGACTCTCACGGAAATGATTAACGTAGAGTCGAAAAAGAAAGAAAAGGGTGAGAAGATTGCCATATACTATGCCTACGGCGAGATAGTCGACCAGACACTGAGAGGCGGCTTTGCCAGTGGCCATTCCATCGTGGGCGGAGAGACGGTGAAGGACCTGAACGAACTGGCCGACGACGAAGACGTGAAAGCAGTGGTCATCCGCGTGAACTCGCCCGGCGGCAGCGCCGTAGCCTCAGAGCAGATATGGCATGCCATCGAACTGCTCAAGGAGAAGAAGCCCGTAGTCGTTTCAATGGGCGGACTGGCAGCATCGGGCGGCTATATGATTAGTGCCGGGGCCAACTACATCATCGCAGAGCCCACAACACTGACTGGCTCGATAGGCATCTTCGGACTCATTCCAAACTTCAGCGTACTGGTTACTGAAAAGCTCGGCGTCACGTTCGACGGTGTGAAGACCAATCGCTTTGGCGACTATGAGGACAATCTGGTATTCTCGAAAGACAATGCAGTAGAAATTCAGAACATGCAGGGCTACGTGGATCGTGGCTATGAGACGTTCCTGAACATCGTGGCCAAGGGACGCGGCATGACTCGCGATGCCGTACACGAAATAGCACAAGGCCGGGTTTGGTTAGCCACCGACGCACTTCCCATCAAATTAGTCGACCAGTTAGGCTCGCTCGACTATGCCGTGAAGAAGGCTGCCGAACTGGCCAACTTAGGCGACGAATACCACACTACCCCCTACCCTGCCAAGAGCAGTTGGATGAGCCAGTTGTTCGAGCAAGAGGATAAAGGCTCGTACTTAGACAGTGAGCTGCGCACCATTCTTGGCGACCTCTACCAGCCCATCATGGAGATGCGCCTCGACCAGCAGCGCAACCGTCTGCAAGCGCGGTTGCCATTCAGCACCGTAACGAAATAGGCAGGACAGGTAATGGAAGGCGATTTTATCAAGACCAATGAGTGGCTACTGCCGTTTAGCTGGCTATATGGCATGGTCGTCGGCATCAGGAACTTTCTCTTCGACGCAGGAATCCTGAAAAGCCACTCATTCCATGTGCCCGTCATCTCCGTTGGCAATATCACCGTCGGCGGAACGGGAAAAACTCCTCATGTGGAATATCTGATAAGATTGCTGAAAGACAACATACACGTCGCTGTACTTAGCCGAGGCTACAAGCGCAAGACAAGCGGATTCCTGCTGGCCGACAGCAACAGCACGGTAAGAACCATCGGCGACGAACCGTTCCAGATGAAGCAGAAGTTTCCAGAAGTGACGGTAGCCGTCGACAAGGACAGAGTGGAAGGCATCGACAACATTCTGCAACACAAGAACGATACCGACGTCATCCTGCTCGACGACGCATTCCAGCACAGATACGTAAAACCGGGCATATCCATCCTGCTCGTCGACTATCACCGCCTGATTATCTACGACAAGCTTCTGCCGGCAGGCCGCCTACGCGAACCCCTCAAGGGGAAAGACCGCGCCGACATAGTCATTGTAACGAAATGCCCCAAAGGACTAAGGCCCATGGACTATCGCGTCATCACCAAGGGAATGGATCTCTATGCCTACCAGAGCCTCTTTTTCACCACCATCGTCTACGACGCGCTCACCCCGTTGTTCGGAGGCAAGCCCCGCCCATTAGAGAGCATCGCTCACGACGACCACATACTCCTCATCACAGGCATTGCCTCGCCACGGCAGATGATTGAAGACCTCTCGCCCTTCACCTCCCATCTCTCACCCCTTTGCTTCGACGACCACCACAATTTCAGGAAAAAGGACATCAAGCTCATCAACGAGAGCTTCGCTGCCCTGCCTGCGCCCAAATACATTATTACCACTGAGAAAGATGCCGTGAGGCTTACCGCCACCGAAGGACTGAGCGAAGAAGTCAGGGAAAACATTTATGCACTGCCCGTCAAGATTGAGTTCATGCTTGAACAAGGCGAGAAGTTCAACGAAAAGATTTTAGGCTACATACGCAAGAACTCAAAGAACAGCATACTGGCAAAAAGCATGAATGACAACACTTCGGAAAGGAAAGGGCAAACCATCAGATTCAAGTGAGCAGGCTCGGTGCCACACCAATCCAACCGCATCTCAGAGCGATTTATTCGTGTTCGTAACAAAAAACATTTTATTCAACATCCGCAAGTTCTTTTCTACCACGGATTACGCGGATTGAACGGATTTTGCTGCGACCGGGATAATGGTTTTTGGGGATTACAGCGGCTGTCGCCGCGATGCCCT
>CAJONO010000134.1 GCA_905235905.1 uncultured Prevotella sp. | reverse complement strand
GGACAGTTGTCCAGCGCAGGCGACTTTGACTTGTCGACGATTACCTTTCTGCCTTTGCGAACCAATTGTGAAATTGTAGGCATAATTTACTTTTACTTTTATTAATTATATGTTATTTTGTTTGAATTCAACCAGTTACATAAGGGCATAACGGCCCATTTTGGGGTGCAAAGGTACGAATATTCCTCGAAATTACCTAACTTGTGTGGTTTTAAAGTGATTTATCAGCACGATATTTAACAAAATATAACCTTATGGCACATAAATTATACACCAAAATGTAGTAACTTTGCGCACAAAACAAAAGAAACGAGACAAATGAAACGGTTTTTACCCATCTTGACAACGGTGTTGTTGAACACTATGTGGTGCATTGAAGCAGAAGCGGCGCAGCTGCTACAACAGCCCATGCGGCTGTGGTATGACAGTCCGGCAACATTCTTTGAGGAGTCGCTGCCACTTGGTAATGGCAAAGAGGGCATGCTGGTCTATGGGGATCCGAATGATGACGTTGTACAGCTGAACGATTTGACCCTATGGTCGGGTGGACCTGTAGATCAGAATGAGGACAAGGGGGCGAGCCGATGGATTCCCGACATCAGGAAAGCCCTCTTCGATGAGGACTATGCTCGTGCCGATTCGCTCCAACTGCATGTACAGGGGCACAACTCCTCCTACTACCAGCCCTTGGGCACACTCCATATTGTTGATTATTCGAGCGGCGCGATTACCGACTACCGGCGGGAACTGAACTTAGACTCGGCTATCGCGCACGTGTATTATAAAAGAGGTGGAACGGCCTACTGCCGTGAGTATCTGTCCTCGTATCCTGACCAGGTGTCAGCTATCCGTCTATCGGCCTCGCGGCCAGGAGCCATCAACGTAGAACTGCGACTCACGTCGCTGCTTGCTCACCACACCAAGGCGCAAGGTGGGCAGCTCACTATGACCGGCCACGCAATGGGAAGCGAAACGGAGAGCACCCACTTCTGCACCATGGTGCGAGTAGACCATCAAGGGGGCACGGTCGAGGCCGTCGATAGCACTCTGCAGTTGACGAATGTCACCGAGGCAACCGTCTATATTGTCAGCGAAACGAGTTTCAACGGGTCTCGTAATCATCCGGTTCTGAGCGGAGCACCGTTTGTCGAGAAGGCCAACAACCGCATTTGGCACACGAAGAATGTTACTTTTCAGGATGTGAAGAAGCGGCATATTGCCGACTATCAGCAGTTCTTCGGCCGGGTCTCGCTGCACTTGGGCAGTGCTATGGGTTCGGCAGACTTTATGAGCAAGACGACCGAACAACTGCTTAGGCAATACGGCTCGTCGGCCGTTGCCGACCGCTACGTGGAGACCCTTTATTTTCAGTATGGCAGATACCTTCTGATTTCCTGTTCGCGCACACCTGGCGTCCCAGCCAACTTGCAAGGACTATGGAATCCACATCTGTGGGCACCTTGGCGCGGAAACTACACTATCAACATTAACCTGCAGGAGAACTACTGGCCCGCCTTTGTGAGCAATCTGGCTGAGATGGCCATGCCGCTCGACGGCTTTGTCCTGGCCTTGGCCGAGAACGGCCGCCATGTGGCCAAGAACTACTGGGGCGTGGAGCACGGCTGGTGTGCCGGGCACAACAGTGACATTTGGGCGATGGCCAACCCCGTGGGCGAAAAACGCGAGAAGCCCGAATGGGCCAACTGGCCCATGGGTGGTGCCTGGCTCGTGGAAACGCTTTGGGAGCGTTACCTCTTTACTTGCGACGACGCCTACCTTCGCCAAACCGCCTACCCTTTGATGAAAGGAGCCGCCGAGTTCTGCTTAGCCTGGCTCATCCCCAATCCCAACCATCCCGAAGAGCTCATCACCGCCCCCAGCACCTCGCCTGAGAACGAGTATGTGACCGACCGTGGCTATCACGGCATGACCTGCTACGGCGGCACGGCCGATATGGCCATCATCCGCGAGCTGTTCCAGAACACCATTCAGGCCGCCTCTCTGTTGGGCTATGTCAACGATGCCTCTGATATATCCGGTCAGTGGAAAAACAAGGACGCTGTCTTCATACGTTCACTTGAAGAGGCACTGTCCCGGCTACATCCTTACACGGTGGGGAAGGAGGGCGACCTCAATGAGTGGTATTACGATTGGCGCGACTTCGATTCCAAGCATCGCCACCAGAGCCATCTCATTGGTCTTTATCCAGGCCACAACCTGCCGGAGTCGTTCTATGGTGCCGCCGAGAAGACGCTCATACAGAAGGGCGACAAAACCACTGGCTGGAGTACTGGCTGGCGCATCAGTCTGTGGGCTCGTCTGCGCAAGGCAGAGGAGTCCTACCATATCTATCAGAAACTGCTCACCTATGTATCTCCCGACAATTATAAGGGAGCCGACCGTCAGCGGCCTGGCGGCGGAACCTATCCCAACCTGTTCGATGCCCATCCGCCCTTCCAGATTGACGGAAACTTCGGTGGCACGGCAGGTGTCTGCGAGATGCTGCTGCAGAGCCATCGAGGCAAGATAGAGCTGTTGCCTGCCCTTCCGTCGGCCTGGGCCGACGGTGAGGTGAGTGGCCTCTGTGCCCGTGGTGGCTATGAGGTGAGCATCAAGTGGCAGAATGGCCGGGTAAAGGAGGCTGCCATCACCGCCCGAAAAGAGGGCAACGTCGTTGTATGCTTCAACAACAAGAGCCAGAACTTGAAACTGAAAAAAGGGAAAACCAAACGCATTCATGGATAAGACAATCGTTGAAACAGACATTGAGAAGGCCAAGCTGTGGAATGGCGGCGAATCCTTGGGAAACGACCTCCTGTTACTTGACCGTTTGGCCGAGGCTCCCTTCCCCAAGGAGCCGCGCCGCATGAATTTCATCCTCATAGGCCTTTGCACAAGGGGCAGCGTACGCTATCGCATGGACATGAAAGAGCAACTGCTCACTCCCGGCCATGTTATCATTGCCAGTGAGCGCCATGTCATCGACCAGTATGAGGCCACGTCCGACTTGGAGGGGCTGTGCATGATAGTGTCGGTGTCGTTCTACAATGAGATTATGCGCAACGTGAGCGACCTTTCGGCCCTGTTCCTCTTCTCCTATAACCACCCTATCTTCCCCCTTGCCGAGCGTGAACAGCAGGTGTTCCGTGACTATTTCTATGTCATCCGAAACAGAGTACTTCAGACGGGGAACCTGTTCCGCCGTGACCTCATACGCACTCTGATGCTTGCCATGTTCTACGACTTGAGTAATGTCATCTACAAGTTTCAGCAAGTGGGCGAAGTGCGGCAGAGCCGTGCCGAGGTCCTTTTCACCCAGTTCATTCGTCTTGTCGAGATGAATTGCCGTCATGAGCGCCGTGTCAGTTGGTATGCCCAGCAGTTATGCATCACGCCCAAATACCTATCCGAGGCAGTGAAGCATGTGAGTAGGCGAACGCCAAACGAATGGATTGACAACTATGTGATTCTTGAGGCTCGCGTATTGCTGAAAAATACGACAAAGACCATCAAGGAAATAACCAAGGAACTGCATTTTCCCAACCAGTCGTTCCTTGGCAAGTATTTCAAGGAACATGTGGGCATGAGTCCGTCGGAATATCGCAAGCTATAGGTAGCCCTGCTGCCGAAGGTCGTCGGCCACGGAGCAAAGCTCGTCGTACCATTCCTTGCCGAAACGGCGCACGAGCGGCCCCTCTAAGAACCGATAGACAGGCATGCCCAGCTCATGGCCTTTTTCCACTGCGGCTTTGCAAACGGCCCATTTGTGGTAGTTCAGGGCCACCGTTCCGTCGCCGAAACGTTTCTCGCGAATAGGGTAGAGCGCACAGCTGATGGGCTTGCAAAAGGAGGAACGCCCCGTTCTGTAGGCCTTTTCGATGGCGCAGAGGCAGCAATTGTCGACGGGTAAACCGTCGACCACGAGACGATCGTAATAAGTGAAGACGCAGTCTTTCCCATTTACGATACTTGTCACCAAGTCGCCTTCTTGGTCGGTATAGGCCACCCCCTGCTTGTCAATTACTGCCTGGGCCGAGGCCGAAAGACTGCTCCAGCAAGCGTCGAGCGAATCTTCAATCTGCATCACCTCGTCGAGTGTCACGGGTGCTCCCGCATCGCCTTCTATGCAGCATTCGCCCTTGCAAGCCGAAAGGTCGCAGCAGAATTGTTCGGCGAGGATGTCCGACGAAAGGAGTATTTCGCCTATCTGCAGTATGGGAGGAAGTTGTCTGTCCATGATGATTGCCGAATAGCGTGTTTCGATGAAAGAAAAGAATGATGAAGCTACAGCATGCAAAGATACTACTTTTTTCTGAATTGTCGCGTCATTTCCCGTGAAAAAGTGATAAAAAGGCCGACTTATTGAAACATTTAGGGCAAATATATTTGTAGATGTTGGAATAATTGCTTATTTTTGCCAACAAAAATCACCGAACTTATGAACTATAGCATCAAGCACCCCGAAAACGACGGTGGCATGAACGACCGCATCAAGCGTCTGCATCAGCAGAGTCTCGATACCCCTACGACGCTTTCCATCGAGCGGGCACTCATCGAGACCGCCTTCTACAAGGAAAACTACGGTACCATGCCCACCCCCGTGTTGCGTGCCCGCAACTTCTATGAAATCTGCAAGAAGAAGACCATCTATATCGGCCCCGACGAGCTGATAGTGGGCGAGCGAGGCCCATTGCCCAAGGCGGTGCCTACGTTTCCCGAACTGACCTGCCACTCGGTAGAGGATTTGCATACGCTCAATGAGCGTGAATTGCAGCGCTACACCATTTCGCAGGCCGACATTGACACCTACAAGCGCGAGGTCATCCCCTACTGGAAGGGAAAGACGCAGCGCGAGCGCATCTTCAACCACGTCTCACGCGAGTGGGAAGAGGCCTATCATGCCGGTGTCTTCACTGAGTTCATGGAGCAGCGGGCTGCTGGTCATACGGCCATGGATGGCAAGATGTATCACGAGGGTCTGCTCGACGTGAAGGCACGCATCGAACGGAAAATCAGGAGCCTTGACTACATCAACGACCCCGAAGCCACCGACAAGCAGCAGGAGCTGGAGGCCATGGCCATCTCGTGCGATGCCGCCATCCTCTTTGCTGAACGTCATGCACAGCTGGCCGAGCAGATGGCTGCCGAGGAAACCAACACGCAGCGCAAGCAGGAACTGGAGAAGATAGCCGATGTGTGTCACCACGTGCCAGCCCATGCGCCCCGCGACCTCTGGGAGGCTATTCAGATGTATTGGTTCGTACACCTGGGTACGGTGACCGAGCTGAACGGCTGGGACTCGATGAATCCCGGTCACATCGACCAGCACCTGCGTCCGTTCTACGAAAAGGGACTGGCTGAAGGCACACTGACCCGCGACCAGGCCAAGGAGCTGCTCAGCTGTCTCTGGATTAAGTTCAACAACCAGCCGGCACCGCCGAAGGTGGGGGTGACGGCTTTGGAAAGTGGCACCTACAACGACTTCACGAATATTAATATTGGTGGCGTAGACCGCAACGGCAACAGTGCGGCCAACGATCTGTCGTTCATGATTCTCGAGATACAGGAAGAGCTGCACCAGTTGCAGCCTGGCCTGAGCATCCATATTGCGAAGAATACGCCCGACGACTTCCTTTTGGAAGGCATTCGCGTTATCCGTGAGGGGCACGGCTATCCTTCAATCTTCAATCCCGACACCTATGTGCAGGAGCTGGTGCGCCAGGGCAAGACGCTCGAAGATGCCCGCGAAGGCGGCTGTTCGGGGTGTATCGAGGTGGGTGCCTTCGGCAAGGAGGCCTATCTGCTGACGGGCTATCTGAACACGCCGAAGATTCTGGAAATAACACTCAACAACGGCATCGACCCCGAAACTGGCAAGAAGCTGGGCCTGGAAACGGGCGACCCGCTCCAGTTCAAGACTTTCGAGGAACTGTACGATGCCTGGCACAAGCAGATGGAGTATTTCGTCAACCTCAAGCTCTCGGTCAACAACTATATCGAGCGCATGTTCTCGCTCTATGCCCCTGCCACCTTCCTCAGCCTCTATATTGACGACTGCATTGAGAAGGGGCGCGACTACTACAGTGGCGGTGCCCGCTATAATACCACCTACATCCAGTGTACGGGCCTGGGCACCATCACCGACTGTTTCACTACGCTGAAGAAGCACGTCTTCGAGGATAAGCGCTACACGATGGACGAGATACTGGGGGCCTGCAGGAAAAACTGGGAAGGGGGTGAGGCTATGCGCCAATACATTCGCAACCATACGCCCTTCTTCGGCAATGACGACCCTTATGCCGACACGATTGCCGTGCGCGTCTACGACGACTTGGTGAAGGCCATCGAGGGACGACCCAACACCCGTGGCGGCAAGACCCATCTGAACATGCTCTCTACCACCTGTCACAATTACTTCGGCTCTGTATGCGGTGCTACGCCCAACGGCCGCTTTGCCCACTTTGCCATCAGCGATGGCACATCGCCTGCCCACGGCAGCGACTCGCACGGACCTACAGCCGTCATCAAGTCGTTGGGCAAGCTCGACCAGACGAAGAGCGGCGGCACACTGCTCAACGTGCGCTTCGTGCCACAGCTGCTCAAGCGCGAGGAAGACCAGAAGAAGCTGGGCAGTCTCATCCGTACCTATTTCAAACTGGGCGGCCATCACATACAGTTCAATATTGTCGACACGGCCACCCTGCACGATGCCCAGCGCCATCCCGACGAATATCGCGACCTGCTGGTGCGCGTGGCTGGCTATAGCGACTATTTCAACGACATGACCGAGCAACTGCAGAACGAGATTATCGCACGAACAGAGAACGAAGAATATTGACAAGGTTTGAGGTTTTAGGTTTGAGGTTTTAGGTTTGAGAATTGAGGTTTGAGATTTGAATAGTCTGATTTTTGACATCAAGCGCTACGCCATCAACGACGGGCCGGGCATCCGCACCACCATTTTCATGAAAGGATGCCCACTGCATTGCGTGTGGTGCCATAACCCCGAAAGCTGGTCGCCCCATCCACAAGTGCTCTACAAGAAGAGCAAGTGCATTGGCTGCGGTACGTGTGTGGCTGCCTGTCAGCAACAGTGTCTCTCGCTCACCCCCAATGGCATCATCCTCGACACCAATGCTTGCACCCGTTGCGGCCGCTGCACCGATGAGTGTCCCACCACTGCGTTGGAAATGTGTGGCCGTGAGTGGACGATGGAACAGCTGATGGCCGAAATCGAGAAGGAGCGCGACATTATGGAAGACAGCGGGGGCGGCGTGACCCTCTGTGGTGGCGAACCGTTGATGCATGCCGACGATGCAGTAGAACTGCTTCGCGAACTGGGGCGCAGGGGGTTCCACCGCACCGTCGACACCACGCTCTATGCCCCTTGGGATATTGTGGCCCGCGTGGCTGCCGAATGCGACCTGTGGCTCGTCGACCTGAAGCTCATGGACAGCGAGAAGCACCGCCTTTACACGGGTGCTCCCAACGAGCTTATTCTGCAAAACATACGACGGCTGGCCCAGACCGATGCCCGCTTCTCTATCCGCATCCCCCTCATTGAGGGCATCAACGCCGACGAGGCAAATATCGAAGCCACCGCCCGTTACCTCTCAACTCTCACCTCTCAACTCTCACCTCTCACCTCTCACCTCTCACCTCTCACCGTCCACCTCCTTCCTTACCACGACGTGGGCAAGGACAAGCACCGCCGCATGTGGAGCAGTTACAATCCGCAGCAAATCAGGATGGAGCCTCCTACCGACGACACCCTTCAGCGTTGTAGCGCCCAACTTGAGGCTGTGGGCCTCAACGTCATCGTCGGAGGCTGACTAATAGGCATCCAATATCTCCTTTAGGCGCTTTTTCCGCTCCTCCTTCTTGTTCTTGCGCCACTTCTTGGGTATCAGATAGCCAAAAAGCTTTAGCAGGTCGGTGCCTTTGCTGGGGTCGGCGGCAGCCAGTTGCATCTCTGTCTGTTGCATGCGCAGCCGCTTGTTCAGTTCCTTAATCTTGCTGTCATCCTTCTTCCGGCCGAACACCACCACGCCCTCTACGCTGAGCAGCTTCGAGATAAGGAACACCGTATCGCGCACATCGGCAACGTTGACGATGCGGCTCTCATAGCCCACATGCGAGAATATGAGCGACTTGCAGCTGTCGGGCACCGAAAACCATCCAGCCGAATCGGTCATTACGGTGCTTCTGCCACCCACCACGCTTGCTCCGATGACAGGCAGCAGCGTCTCAACGTCGGCCACAACGAGCCGGCGCTGGGCCGAAGCCGAAGCGTAGCACAGTGCTATTACCAGCAGAAGGGTCGTAAGTCTTGTTGTCATATTCTTCACAAATACTGCAATGCTTGGAAGTGTCGCCTATTACTTAATCGCTACAAAAATAGCCGTTCCGTTTTGCCCAGCCAAATTCTTTATGCCTTTTTAAACAATATTAGCAGCCGTTTCTAATACTTCAGCATCCGTACTCCAGTACTTCAGTATCCGTACTCCAGTACTTCAACATCCGTACTCCAGTACTTCAGCATTCGTACTTCTTTGAAGGGCCTTCTCCCGAAAAGATGAAGCTGCACGATCCTACTGCTTCAGTTAGTGCATATAAAACGAAAGCAACCTTGGGAAGTTTCAAGACCGTGATGGTTCTGACAAATCAGAAGATGAGTGTCAATGGCGTTATGGATGACAGAAAGAATGTAGTTGCCCGATACTCCCTCAACGGTCTGCATACCAGCCAGCACACGAAAAGCCTGAACATCGTCAGGATGAGCGACGGAACGACGAGAAAAGTCGCTGGGAAATAGCGAAAGAGGTGAGGGATAGCCTACTCTTTCTTCGTCGGCACCACCAGCTCGTCGGTTTTGCAGAGTATGGCCCTGTTTTCGTCGACGATGCTGACTTGCAGTCTTATCTCGCCCTTTTTCAGGCGTTTGCCGCCCTTGATGGTCGATGTGTAGCGTATGCCCTTATGGGGGGCGATGTGTTCAATGAGCAGTGAGGGCGAGATGCTGACTTGCTTGTTGCCTGTGGTCTCTTCGACCGTGGGGCGCACGTTGTAGAGGGCCTCGCCGCTATTGTTTATCAGTTCGAATGTCAACGTACACTCCTCGCCGCGCATCAGACAGCCGTCGCCGTCTGCATCGTCAATTCTGATGTTGCTTATATCGAGGAAGTCGACTTGCTGCGGCTTCTGACCGCAGGCATTGGCCATTCCGTCGGCCATGCTGCGCTCCTTTGCCCTGTCGACAGCCTTTCCGATGGCTGCACCGGCAATGGCACCACCCACCATGCCGATAATCGTTCCCTGCTGCTGGCCTTTCCATCCGCCAGAGAGTCCGCCTATGGCCGAACCGAGGACATGACCAAACTGGGCACCCGTATAGGCACCGGTGGCGGTATTGCTGCTACAGCTGCTCAGCAGGAGCAGTGCGACTACGGAAAAAACGAGGCTCTTTTTCGCTGTGATGGCAAGTCTTTCTTTCTTCATTCTTCTTCCTTTCTGTCTGTTTAGGCCATAGGCCCGATATGCAATTCGCTTGCAAAGGTAGCGATTTTTTTGAAAGTAGAACAAGGATTATTCCTACAATTTCTTAGGGGAACCCCTATTTTTACCGAAAAGCCCTGCAGAAGCAATTCCACAGGGCTGAAAACGCCTAAATCAGACCAAATTTATAGGGGATAGAATAGCGGATTCCTTACTAAATGGTTTATTCTTCATCGTCCCAGAAACTGCCTCTCCGGGAATTGCCCTCCGTGACATAGCCTTCTGTGTATCCGCCAGACGACAATCCTTCAACATTCGTTCCTGTGATGCTGCCTGCAAGTATGGCATGAGACTGAATCATTAACACTTTTGTTTCAGGCAAAATATACTTTTTCTTCATAGTTGATTCTCCTTATTATCTTACAATTACTTTCTTTCCATTGATGATGTTGAAACCCTTTACTGGTCGTGCTATGCGCTGACCGCTGAGGTTGTAGACAGAATTCTGCACTCCCGGATCTTCATTCTCAATGTGAGAAATGCCCGTAGCCTCTTCATCGAAGTTCAGGCGGATGCGGGCTGGGGCAGCATCGCCAGTGACAGTGAAGTAGGCGCGGAAAGGCTTCAGGCTTACGGTGCTGTTCACCTTGTAGAGTTTGTTGTCGTTGCCCAGCACGTAGGCCCCCTCGGGCACGGCGTTGATCTTTGTGTAAGTACCAATCATAGTGACATAGTCGCCACTGGTGCCAGTCGCTGTATTCACGAGGTCTTTCTTCAGGGTAACGGCACTGGCAGGGGCGATGCTGGTTATGGCTGCAGTAGGCTTAACAATATAGGGCTTTCCTGCCTCAATGCTTGATGCGTCAGTGAACGAAAGAGTTCCCTCGCTAAAGGTGCTGATTTCCTTCACCGTCCAACCAGATGGAATGTCCATGTCGAATGGCAGTACGAGAGAGTTCCACACATTGGCGGTCATCGAACGTGTTAGAGTGACATTGACATCTTCTATGTTGCTCGTTGGTTCAAAATCTGTGGTTTCATCGAGTGTGATGTTCTGTCTGTAGCGATAGAGTTTGAAATTATTAAACAGCACCCAACGGCTGATAACGAATTTGGGAATGACCACGTTAATGGTCAGCGTCCCTTCGTCGCCCACATAGGCATATACTTCATTGTTGTATTTATTGCTGTTGAACAGTGCAATGCCCTCTGCTGGGCTGTTGGGATTGGAATCGCCAGCGCGGTCGCTGTACCATGATTTCAATTGTACGCGATTGCCGTTTGCTTCCAAGTAGCTACTCACATTATCATAGCCAGCAGTCCCGAAAGTGACGCAATCGTCATTCGAACCAGCACGCTCAAAGCCTTGCATCGTCACCTTGTAGATGCCCTTTGCAAGACCAGAAACAGTCTGGCTGTAGGTGCCAGTAGCCTGAAAAACCTCGCAATAGTTTTCTCCGTAGGCCGGCTGTTTGTTTTGACTACGAATCTGTGTCCATGCCCAGTCGCCTACCGAGTTTGAGAAGGTGGCGGTGCCAATGCTGCTTGTCAGGTCAATACGTTCCCATCCTTCCCCTTCGATATTGCAGACAAAGTCACCTGCGCTGATGTTCAGGTTTGCAGCCGTAATGACACTCTGGTAAGTAGCATTCGTCTTTGCAGCAACAATGGCATTGCGCTCAGCCAGGGAAAGGAACTGCCATACAATCTGACCGTCAGGCAGACTGCTGCTGCCGTTGCCGGCCACCCTGTATAGGTTATCACCCGCTGTTACCCAGACATACAATTGCTGGTAGTTGGCATCCGCTATGAACGTATCAGCTATCTTGTATCCATTCTCTACAGCGGTCAGTGTGAAGGTTCCCAACTGAGCACTGTTGCTCTGATGCCATGCTCCCAGCCAGTGAGGGCCGCCCAGATAGACTTCTGCACTATTGCTCTCTTTATGGTCATAATACTTGAAGTTATAAACACCCGAAGTTGCAGTCTCAACCAACTGGATGGGCACACCATAGTCGTCGAGCCAGGCAGAACCAAGGGCTCCGGATACATCCTTGTGGCTAAGGAACTTGCCCGTATAGGCGTTGTAGAGATAGTAGATGCCGTCAGCGGCAGGTGTCTGCGCGGCTTGACTCGTTGTTGTCCCTGTGAGCAGGGCAACAGTAATCATTGTCAGTAAGTTTCTTTTCATTTTTGTTTTTATTTATATTGAAAATTATTGATTGTTGAATAGGACCATGACTCCTTGTGTCCTCGGCGGGATGTTGCGGATAGAGCCATCGGCGTTATAATATAGCGGTTCGGCAATGACAGATCGGCTGTAACTGCCACCATCGGGCAGGCCGCCATTATGGGAAAAGAAGAGCCACTGACCCTTGTACTCGACAATGGAGGGATGCGTAGTATTCGAGTTTCCGGCAATTTCGCTGATGATGCCCTGCGTCTTGTAGGGGCCAAGGATGTTGTCGGCTGTGGCGTAGGCTATCTTCTCTGGCCATTCGCTGGCGTAGGTCAGATAGTATTTCCCGTTGTATTTGTGTAGCCAGGGTGCCTCGGTGAAGGGATGGTCATCGGCGATGTGGATGCGCCGGATGTCTCCTTCAATCTCTGTCATATTGTCCTTCAGCCGGGCGATGTAACACTCACGGTTGCCCCAGATGATATAGGGCGTGTTGTCATCGTCGGTGAAGACGGCGGGGTCGATGCAGCACCATCCGTGTTTCGAATCGGAGCAATCCTGACGGGTAAGCAGCGGCTTTCCTATTGCATCCTTATAAGGTCCGGTTATCTTGTCGCTCACGGCCACGCCGATGCCGCTACCGTTGGTGGATACGAAGAAATAGTATTTGCCGTTGCGTTTTGCCACATGTGCGGCGTATGCCTGTTTGCTGGTGGCCCACTTGAATTCAAATACCGATAATGGGCACGGATGCTGGGTCCAGTGAGTCATGTCGGTAGTTGAGAACAGCTGCCAGTCGTGCATCACGTAGCCTTTCTGCCCGCCCGCCATATCGTGACCGGTGAAGAGCCATAGCGTGTCGTCTTCCACCATTGCGGCGGGGTCTGCTGTATAGATGTGTCTGATAATAGGATTGCCGTGACTCTCGAACCGATAGGTGGCTACATAGCCCCACTGTTCCTGCACACGCTGCATCTCGGTCTCAGTGAGCGAGATGACCGACCCGTGGCGGGGGAAAAAGTCCTTGGTGAACGATTGCGGTTGCTCGGTGAAATGAATCAAATCTGTGGAGGTCTGAAACTCATAGCGACCACTGCTGTAGAGGTCGTACATCAAGACATATTTACGATTTGACGATTTACCATTTACCATTTGGCCTCTGGCATCCTGGGGATTCAATTCGAATACGCTGCTGCCCTCCACGCCTGTCTTGACGTTAGCATAGGCATCGATGTATTTGAAGTCCTCTTTCCATGGGCCGCGCAGGCTCTTCGCTGTGGCCTGCTGTATGCCGTTCTGTATCTCCTTGCCCTCGGCATCCTTCGTATTACCCTTGTAGAACATGTGCCACGTGCCGTCGGGGCCTTCCACGATGTCGTTGTCTATGCAGCCGTATTTGGCACGGAACAGCACCTTGGGTTCGCTCTCGAAGGCAGTGAAGTCGCGGTTGGCGTAGGCATAGTAGGTGACAAGTGCATCGCTGTCGCGACGTTTCAGCGTGAAATAGATCATGTATTTCTTCGCCCTGCGGTCGTAGATGGTCTGTGGTGCCCACACCCAGTAGGCATCGGCGAAGCGGCGGGGGTATGCCTTCGCAAGGTTCACTTTTGCATGTGTCCAGTGAATGAGGTCGGTGGAACGCAGCAGCACCACGCCTGGATTCTCCTTCCATCCCTGCTTCGGGTCGCGGGTGTGCATGTCTGTGGCCACGATAAGATACTCGCCCTGTTCACCGCGCAGGATGTGAGGGTCGCGTATGCCGCCGCTCTCACTGATGCTGTCTGATGCAATGACGGGCTTGTTGCCGTTGAGCGCGTACCAGTTGACGGCATCGTCGCTCACGGCAAAGCGCAGTGCCTCCTGGTTCTCGCCACGTCCTTCAAAGTAAGCGAAGAGGTAGCCCGAGAAAGAACTTGAGGTCTGGGCCCGCATGCCCAGCGATAGTACACAAAACACGCCTGCCAGCAGAAAATGTCTCTGTGTCATAGTTTATGCGTATTTATTGTTTAGACTTATTAATTCCATATACTTTCCAATCTCCGGGCTTCTTCAGCCGTAATCTGCACCACGGCACCGTGCTTGGGCGAGACGCAGCCCTCCATCTTCATGCAGTCGTCAGAAAACTGGCCCAGGCGGATAAATTGCTCCAAGTCGGCACTCTCGTCGAAGCCGAAGGTGTGGGGATTGTTGCGGTAGATGTCGTACATGAGGACGTATGCTCCGTCGCTGATGCGCTGCCATACGTTGGGGGCTTCGTGACCGCGCCGCTCGGTGCTGACACGTTGGGGGTTGACGGTGTATGGCCCCGTGATATGGCCGGCGGTAGCACGGCAGATACAGGCACCGCTCTCATGTGAGACGTAGAAGAGATGGTACTTGTCGCCATGCTTGACAATGTCACCATCGATGATGCTGTATTTTCGGTCGGGTGCTTCAAGCAGCAGTTTGGGCATGGTGAGCAACTTGTTGTAGTCGTTGTTGACGTAACAGTAGTAGAGAGCATTGTTCTGTGTGCCGTGGCGCATGGTGAAGTGAATCATCAACCGCCCCGTCTCGTCGTCGTAAGCCGTCTCTGGTGCCCAGACGCAGCCAAGGTCGGCGAGTGAGGGGTCGAGCCGGGTGAAGTCGATATTGGTGCGCGTCCACTGGAGCAGGTCATGGCTCTTCATCAGCACCAGCCCCCGGTTGTTGCCCCATCCGAACTGCTTGCCGTCGCGCTCCCATTCCGTCTGGCGGTAACCGTCGCGCTGAGCGAAGATGTGCAGGTCGGTCATGGATAGATAGAATGCACCGTCGGGGCCACGGAAGATGTGGGGGTCCCGGATGCCGTGCTGCTCAGCTATGGTATCACCCGCAATGACGGGACGGTCGCCGTTCAGGGCTTTCCACTGGTAGCCATCGCGGCTGATGGCCATGTGGATACTGTGGTCGGCATCCTTGTGATAGACCATGAGGTAGGCGGTCAGCTCTTCAGTTGAAGGGGTGGCCATAGCGACTTCGCCTATCAGGGGAAGACAACTTGCGAGAACTACAAATAAGAACTTTTTCATCGGATGATAATCTTTTTACCTTTGTGAATATATATACCTTTCCGCAAGCTGGGTGTCAGATCGTCGCTTATCTTGCGTCCGTTGAGGTCATAGACAGCATCGCGGTTTTCGTCCGTCAGGATGTTTCGGATGGCTGTTGTCTGCCTGTATACGACACGCAGGATGCCGCGATGCAGGTCGGTGGTGTCCCAGAACAGCCCCTTTTCAGCATCTATGGTGTCGTTCTCCAGTACGGGCGTACCGGCAAAGGTGGTAGCCTTCCAAAGCACCACGCTGTCGCCAACTTCGGGTGCGAACGATACGGAGTAGTGTAGCTGGATGGTGCCGTTCATGGTCAGACGATTGATGTTGCCAAGGCTTGTGCCGCCGGTGTTGGTGGCTGTCGCGGCCCGGCTGATGCCGAGTTGCAAAACGGAACCTTTAGCGAAGGTGACGTTCTTGCCGCCGAAATTGATAATGCCGGTTGTGGCAGCTGCCGAAGAACCGACTTGCAGAGTGCCTTCTGCCTGGACGTTGTAGGCAGAGTTGGTGAGGTTGCCAGTGGCTGTTGTGATGCCTGAGAGGATGGCTCCCTTCTTCACGATGAGTGTACCCTTGCCGAGTGTGGCCTTGTTGCCAAAATGCAGCTCACCGACCTCTATGGTGGTGGCGCCTGTGTGGTCGCTGGCTCCGTTGAGGGTGACTTTGCCCGTGCCGACCTTGACGAGGCTGGAGTTGCTGGTGACGCTGCCGCCCCACGACCAGTTTGTCTCGTTACCAATGCGCCATGTGTTTGGTGCCGAACTAATGCGAGCTCCGGCTGCATCGAAGCCGCCGAGCTTTCCCTTGTCGCCCTTCACACACCCAAAGGTCATGGTCTTGCCTGAGTTCTTCACCTCCACGTTATCGGCTATCTGGAGCGTTCCCTTCTGCATGGCAGACGAGTTGTCGAAGATAAAGAATCCCCAGTTGTTAGTGCCCACGGCCTTCAGCGTGCCCTCAAACTGTGTGAGGTTGGCACCGAAGGCGGTACGTGCCACGCCGCCATTGGTGGGCGGGCATTCCACGGTGAGCGTGCCTTCGCCCTTCACGGTATGAGTGTAGGAGCAACGCTCAGCCAGACTGTAGGTACCCGTCTTTCCCTTGGGCACGATGATGGGATAGGAGGCGGTGACGTAGAGACCACCGGGGCGCAACGTACCGCCTTCGAGGACGACGGCCTTGGCGGGCTGGTTGTGGCCGAGAAGTTCGTAACTGCCGGCCATGATGCAGAGTGTGTCGAGCTTGGGACTGGCCTCGCTAATCTGCAGGAAGCCTGTGCCTTTCACCGTCAGCTTTGTGCCGGAGAAGGGGGCTGCCATGGAGAAGCCGGCCTGCTTGTTGAGCACACCGCCCTCGCTGCCTTGCATCATCATGGGCGATTCCTGGCGCACGACATGCGTGGTGCGCAGCTCGGCACCATTCTCCATGATGAACTGCTCTGGTTTGCTGGTCATAGCACCGAGGGCGCCACGTGCCTGGTTGCTGTTGGCCAGCGACTTGACGGTGGTAATGCCGCCAGAGAGGCGCACACCACCAGTGAAGCCGTTGTCGGTGTTGATGGTCAGCGTGCCAGTGCTGGTCTTGACGAGCGCACCGCTGCCTGTGATGGAGCCTGTTCCGTTAACGGTGAAGTTCTTCGTTCCTTCTACAAAGATGCTGTCGGCCTGAAGATCGCCGACGAGATCGACGATGGTCTGGGCGGCGGTGTCATCGAAATGCACCTTGTCGCCCACGACAAAGACATCTGCCTGTCCATCCTCAGCTGTGAAGTTCTCGGTCTTGGCAAAGTCCCACGTCGTGCCATTGGCACCTGTCCAGACGATGGAAGTGGCCTCGCGAAGGGGCGAAACGGTCAGATAGATGTTGCCGTCCTCGTAGGAGAGCGTGGCTTTCAGCGTGACGGGGATGCCCTCGATGATGATGTCGTCAAGCGAACCTGTGACGGTGCCGATGGTGGCCAGAAGGTAACGGCCAGCTGCTATGTTTTCGGCGTTTTTGAACTCGAAGACCGGCGTGAGGTATTTCGGACCGTACTTCCAGTTCTTCTTTTCGATGGTAAGCGTGGTGGCGGTGATGTGGTCTGCCGTCTCGCCCTCAATGTCGAAGACGATGCGTGAACCGAATCCCATCTTCAGCGTTCCAGTCTTCACGCTGCCAATCTTGCCTTCGCCACCCGGGCGCAGCTTGGCATCGTAGTCCATCTTGATGCTCTTGAACTCGCCGCCGTCGCTGTTCAGGCAGGCAAAACGGTTGAGCCAGAGGTCGGACTTGAGCAGCGTTCCGTCGAACTGCAGCGTTCCAGCCCAGATGTCGGTGGGGCCGGTGTAGGTCTGTGCCACCTTGGGCAGGACAAGTGTGCCGTCGCCCTGCTTCACTAATCGCATGTCGCCCGAGAAAGCCGTTCCCGTCACCGTGTGCGTATAGTATTGGTAGATAATCTCCGAGCGGTTGCTGAGGGTCGAAGTGCCATTGACATCCGTTCCCTGCACCCACGACGGGGCGTTGTCGGTGAAGATATAGGGCTGTGCGCCGTCGCTGACACTGATGGTGGCATCGGCCTGGTCGCAGAGCATCACGTGCTGACCGTTGAGGCTGGTGCCGATGGCAGAACCGTCGGCCACAATCGTGCGCCCGGTGTTGGTGAGTGGCGGCGGAGCCATGGTGATGCCTTCCAACTCGCCCACGAAATAACTCACATGCGGCGGCTGGTTGTAGCCCAAGCATTCCCACACCATGGCCTGACGGTACTGGTGGTCGTGCCACAGGGTGTAAAGACGATGTTGTGTGGGGTGAGGCGTGGTGTAGATGCGCAGGGCGGTGCTGCCGTTGGCGCGCAGCACGATCTCCTCGCGCCAGTCGCCGAAGATGTCGCCCGTGGCACAGGCGTTGTTCTTCGACCAGTTGTTCATGTTGCAATAAGCCGAGAGGAAGATGCGTCCGCCGCCGGGTTTCGTCACGGCAGCATCCTTCTCCGTGCCGGGGCTGTCGAGCAGTTCGTCAAGCAAGTCGCCGTCCCAATAGATGCGGTAGTTCAGGCTGATGCCGAAGCCAATCTCCGTGTTCACCTTGTCGGCCACACAACTGACCAGTCCGCTCGAACCGATGGTGGCACCGGCGGCACCGGGAAAGCTATTAGTGAAATTTCCGCAGAGGGCACGCCCGTCATCGCCAGCTCCCACCCAACGATAGTAGATCTCGCTGGTGGTGGCGTTGCGGTAATTCATGCAGGGGTGATGCTCCAGACAGGCAAACTGCTCCTGACCGTGGCGGTAGGGGTCGAAGTCGCCGCAGTGCTGTGCATCGCCGTGACCCAGACCGGTGGTGGAGAGGCCCTTGCCGTTGTCGTCGATGACCATCGAGCCATAGACAATCTCATCGCGCCCGTCCCAATCGACATCGGCAATGGCATAGTTATGATAGCCCTGTCCGAACCAGGGGCTGGCGGGGTCGTAGCAGTGCCAGCGCCAACGCTCGGTCAGCTCGTGGGTCTCGCGGTTCACGTCGAGGGCAACCATCTTCTCGCGGGTATAGATGCCGCGACCGAGGAAAATGCTGGCATGGCGACCGTCGAGGAACGGGGCGCCGAAGAAATGCTTCGTGGGGCGGTGACCCTTGATGCCTGCACCCCAGATGGTGCCCTCTGCCGATTCGCCAAGCAGGTCGGTAGTCTCGCCCGCGTCGTAGCGGGGAAGCGGGTAGTCGATGGGCTGATAGGCGTAGGTGTTGGTCGCCTCGTTGAATGTGGAGCGGCCATCCAGGTTGTAGGGCTTTGCCGTAGCGCCCTCCATATATAATAGGTATTCGGCTCCCTGATTGGTGAACTCTATATCGTCCCAACGGGTATCGACATTCATGTTGCCCACGTTGATGGTGGTGCCGTCGGCGGCGTGGATGATCATGTTGTCGGCACCGCGCATCAGCAGTTCGCACTTGCCGTCCTCGTCCCAGTCGTAGAGCACCAGGTCCCACTGCTCGTCGGCTCCTGCCATGAGGTTCGGGCCAAGGTCGATGGTCCACAGGCGTTCACCTTTTATATTATAGCACTCATAGAAGTTGAAGGCGACCTTGTTGGCCGTCTTGCGCAGGTCCTTGCAGTTGTTGCGCTTCACGACGAACTCCGCGATGCCGTCGCCATCCACGTCGCCCAGTGAGACATCGTTCAGGATGTAGCCCTGCGAGGTCGTGATATCCTTGCCGTTACGGTCGAGGACGGGCTTGGCGGGGATGTCCAGATAACCGTTGTTCCAACGTGTCACCTCAGCGCAGCGCTCCTGTTCCACCCCGCGCACCACGGCAGCCACCTGATACTTGCTCGTGGCATTGCCTGCCGTGTGGCTGAAGTTCGAGACCGTCAGCCCCGACTTCAGCAGTGTGCCGTTGCAGTAGAGGTTGTAGGTCACGTCGTAGTACTCCTCGGCGAAAATGCGCCAAGAGATGAAATTTCCACTGCCACTGCCTCCGTTTGAGTTGGCAGGGATGGCCACCAGACCGCGGTCGAGGCGGTCGGTGTGGCGCTGTGCGCCGACATTCAGTGTCAGCAGCATCAGACTCAGAAAGAATGCTAATCTTTTCATGCTGTTCATTGTGTTAGTTATTATGAATGTTTTAGTTTTTGCTTGCAAAATTACACTCTTTACAGACATCAGGGGCGCAAAAAATCGTCATTTCATCCTCATGAACCCATACAAATTCGGCAAAACGCGCAATTTGACGAATTTTTATGGGTTAAGTGCAAAAAAAATCGTATCTTTGCAACATGAAAATGAAACTACTGACATTACTACTCTTATTTTCTGTCCTGATGGCGACGGCACAGTCTGAGTTGTTCAGGGCAGAACGATTCACAACACACGACGGCTTGGCCAGCAACGTGGTGAACACGGCCATTCAGGACTGTGACGGTTTTATCTGGCTGGGTACCAACCACGGTCTGACACGGTTCGACGGCTACCGGTTCCAGAACTACTACACCGAAAAGGATGGCGCAAGGATGATGGAGAATGTCACCACTATTGTGGAGAACCCTATTGAGAAACGGCTGCTATTGCTGGGCAACGACTACCGTGTGCTGTGTTTCGACCTTCAACGGATGCGATTTATAGAGATAGATACAACCCTGACTATAGACATGTCTGAACGAGAGGAAGAAGAGCGAGGCTACACAAGAAGGGCACTGTCGGTAGGCGTAGAATGTAAGAACATCACCAACAGGCGGCATCAGATAGACTATGTGCAACTGGACAGCAGGAACGAAATCTTTACCACCACCGACAACGGGCTCTTTGTCTACAACCCATCGACAAGCCAACTGCACCATTTTAGTTCCAGCGATGCCAGCCCACTCATACAGACTGACTATCTGAGCAGTGTGATGAAAGACCACTCGGGAGGTTTGTGGGTAACAACCATCTTCGGCGGTATCTATCTGTTGCGTACTGACCCCGGCAGATTGCAATACCACTATCTGACAGCGACAGAGGGCAGGGCAGAGGCCAACAGTGTGCGCTCCTTTTCGCAGGCAGAAGACAATACCATCGTTATTTCCGACATGGACGGCGGCATCTATCGTTACAGCCTTGACAGTGGGAAGACAGAACTGTATCGAAAAATGAGCCAACGAGTCTATGCTACCGCCACCGACAGCAAAGGCCGCTTCTGGGTGGGCACCCGTGGCGGAGGGCTATGGGTGGACGACCGCAACCTCAATGAGAGTGACAGACTGGCACCTCGGCTCATCTACGACATTGTGTTTGACACGAAGGGCACAGCCTGGGTGGCCACCCTCGACGGCGGCATTGTGGAGGTACAGGAAAAAGCGGAGGGAGGCTTTACGTTCAACAGCTTTCTTCAGGACAGGCAAGTCCACGAACTATATATCGACAAAAAAGGTCGGATTTGGATGGCCACCGAGAGCGGTCTGTACATGAAAGACGGTGAGAGGATAGACACCATCTACGACAAGTGCAAGGTGGTGTGCGTTGCCGATAATGGCTACGGTGATATCTTGGCGGGCACCATCGGACAGGGGTTGATGCAAGTGTCAGAGAAAGACGGACTGTATGCAGTAACATTTAGGACCACCGACGATGGGCTGGCTAATGACAACGTAAAGGCAATAGTGACCGACGACCTCGGCATCATCGTCGTTGCCACCGACGATGGCATTTCCATTATAAACGGCTACAACCACACCATCCGCAATCTCTATTCGCCACAGGGTATGATGGCCGATGTGTATAACGAGAATGCCGCCATCAAGACCCGCGACGGACGAATACTCTTGGGCAGTCTCAGCGGCTTCGTAGAACTGCATGACCTGATGCAGGGCGTGAAGAAGCAAGATGCTCTGCGTTTCCCCGTTAAGATTACTGCCGTTGAAGTCAACGACACGCCAATGGGTTATGGTACGTTTGGCCAACTACGATTAGAACACAGCCAGAACAATCTGCGTTTCGGCTTCTCGTTCTTCGACTATAACAACCAGCCATCCGTCATCTACAGTTATTGGCTTGAAGGACTTGACAGCGACTGGAAACCTTCAACCAAGGAGAGTCAGGCCATATATAACAACCTGGCCCCTGGTCACTACCGTTTTCATGTTCGCGCCAATGTAGCAGGAGGGGAATGGAGCGAAGAAACCGTCTGCGACATCTTTATTGCCCACCCGTGGTGGTGGACATGGTGGATGCGCCTTCTATACGTTGGCATCATCCTCCTCTTTGTCTGGTACGAATGGCATCAGTATCAGCAACGCCTTTCCCTGCGCCGACAACTCGACCAGCGTCTGGCAGTGCTCTATGCTACGGAAGCTAAAATGGTTGAAGAAAGCTATGGTGAGTACCAATCGTCCGATAAGGATATGACTGATAGTCGAGAACCGACACCTGTCTTGCAAGAATCTGACTCACAGCCCACAAAGAGTAAGCCTGCAGACAGTCAGGCCGAACAAATTGACAAGACCTTCCTCGACAAGCTCGACCATACAATTCTTGAAAACCTATTGAAGGAAGACCTCAATATGGCCTTCCTTTCCTCCCAGATGTGCATGAGCCATAGCACGCTCTATCGCCGAATCAAGTCATTGACTGGCATGACCGCCAATGAGTATGTACGCAAGCACCGCCTCACCAAAGCCATGCAACTCCTCCGTGAAGGCAACAATGTCGCCGAAGTGGCCCTAATGTGCGGTTTCAATAGCCCAGACTACTTTTCTCGTTGTTTCAAATCCGAATATGGCATTCCGCCTTCAGAGATAAGTTGAAAAAGCCGTCTGATTCCTATTTTTCCGATTTTTTATAGGGCAAGTGCTTGGCAATGTGCAGAATTTTCGCTAACTTTGCACACAAAACCTATAAATATTATTCGCGATGAAAAGAGTGACCATTAAGGACAAGACGTTTGAGCCATCGATGCCCGAGGCCATGATCAAGGCTCGGGTGAAGGAGTTGGCACTTCAGATTTCGAAAGACATGGAGGGCAAGAACCCGTTGTTTCTGGCCGTGCTGAACGGTGCGTTCATCTTCGCTGCCGACCTGATGCGCGAGATGACCATTCCCTGTGAGATATCGTTTGTGAAGCTGGCCTCCTACCAGGGCACCACGTCGACAGGAAAAATCAAGGAGGTGATGGGCATCAACGAAAGCCTCTCCGGCCGCACGGTCATTATCCTGGAGGACATTGTGGAAACGGGACTCACCGTTCGCCAGATGATCGAGTCGCTGGGCACCCGCAATCCTGCCTCGGTCCACATCTGCACACTCTTCTTCAAGCCAGAGCGCCTGAAGGAAGACCTGAAGCTGGACTACGTGGCCTTCCGCATTCCCAACGACTTCATCCTGGGCTACGGCCTCGACTACGACCAGCAGGGACGCGGACTGAAAGACCTTTACACGCTGGCCGAATAGGGATTAGCAACGGGCATTTGTCAAAACAAATCATGAGAATATGCGCTTCGTAAAACTCCCACACATGCCAAGCGAGCAGGTGAATGCCCAGCCGGGCGACCTCCTTCCCGACGTCTGGTATAAAGGCAAGGAACAGATTGTAGAACAAAACCAAATAGAACAACGCATCAATATGAAAAACATTGTGATTTTTGGTGCCCCCGGTTCTGGAAAGGGCACACAGAGCGACAGGCTCATTGAGAAATATGGCTTGGAGCACATCTCGACGGGCGATGTGCTGCGCAGTGAGATCAAGAAAGGTTCTGAGCTGGGCAAGACGGCGCAGGGCTACATTGACCAGGGACAGCTCATACCCGACGAGCTGATGGTGAGCATTCTCGCCTCGGTCTACGATGCCTTCGGCCGCGGCCACAAGGGTGTCATCTTCGACGGCTTCCCCCGCACCATCCCGCAGGCCGAGGCACTGAAGCAGATGCTCAGCGAGCGCGGCGACAAGATTGCGGCCATGATCGAGCTCGACGTGCCCGAGGACGAGCTGATGAAGCGACTGCTGCTTCGCGGACAGCAGAGCGGCCGGGCCGACGACAACGAGGAAACCATCAAGAAACGCCTCGTGGTCTACCATTCGCAGACGCAGCCGCTCATAGAGTGGTACAAGAAGGAGGGGCTGCACCACCACATCGACGGACTGGGCGAACTCGACCGCATCTTTGCCGACATCAGCCAGGTGGTCGACGCACTGTAAAGAACTTTTTCCTCCTATCCCACAATCGATGCTGAATTAGCCTGCAATTCAGCATCGATTGTGTTGTAATTCAGTATTAATTGTGACGTAATTCAGTATTAATTGCGACGTAATTCAGTATTAATTGCGACGTAATTCAGCATCAATTGCATGGTAATTCAGCATTGATTGCGGCACCCTCGTCCTTTGGGTCGTTTGTAGGGTGGCCTACGTGTTGAGCAATTCCAGCGCCTTGTTTTCGGCAGCTTCCATCTGTTCGCGCTCGCCAGGCCCCTTGTCGTTCTGGCCGCAGAGATGGAGTATGCCGTGGATGATGACACGGTGAAGTTCTTCGTCGTAAGTCTTGTGGAAGAGCTGTGCGTTCGAGCGCACGGTGTCGAGCGAAATAACGAGGTCGCCATTGAGCGTGTCGCCCTCGGTATAGTCGAAGGTGATGATGTCGGTGTAGTAGTCGTGGCCCAAATATTCGCGGTTGACGCTCAGAATGTGCTCGTCGTCGCAGAAAAGGTAGCCCACTTCGCCCACGCGCTTGCCGTATGTGGCCGCCACGCGGCGTATCCAGGCCGTCGTGTCGCGCTTCTTGATGCGGGGCATCGGAACGTTTTCGGCAGAATAGGTAATCATAGGGTGCTGTCTTTTTCGGAAACAGACATTTGTTCTTGGACGGGCAGGAAGGGCGATACGTCCTGACCGAAATGGGCCAGCTCGCGCACCATGGTCGATGACACCGAGGAGAGTTGTGGCTCGGCATAGAGCAGGATGGTCTCTATCTGGCCGCCGCTGAGCTGGCGGTTGACGTCGGCCTGCTCCCGTTCGTACTCGAAGTCCTTCACCGAGCGCACCCCCTTCACGATGAAGCGGGCATTTTCAGCCTTGGCAAAGTCTATTGCCAAGCCGTAATAGGACTTCACTTCGATGGCCGGCTCATGGGCGTAGAGGCGGGCGATGGCTTCGATGCGCTCGGTGGCGGGGCGCAAGCCGGGTTTGTGCACATGGTCGCCTACCACTCCGATGACCAAGCGGTCGAAGAGTGGTAGTGCGCGACGGACGATGCTGTCATGCCCAATGGTAAAGGGGTCGAAACTGCCCACAAAGATTCCTGTATTCATATTTGCGGGCAAAGGTACGAAAAAGAATTGAGAAAAAGGAATTTTTCTGCTTTTATTCTTTCTTAAATGTGTCTTGCGACAGTTCTTTGAAGAAGTCGTGATCAAGAATGATGCAAAACTGCCTCAACAGATTGGTGTTGATGTCCTTGCGGACAAAGATGTTGTAGACGTTCGTCCGTTCGCAGTTGATTTGCTTGGCAATCCATACCACGGAACGGTGCTTTTGTCTCATGATTTCCCTGATTCGTTCTCCGATGTTCATAATGGTAAATGTTTAATGAGTAAAAAAAGTTGTTATTGCTTTCGATATTGAGAGGGTGTCATGCCGCAGTTCTGCTTGAAGATGCGGCTGAAATAGGCTATGTCGTCAAATCCGCATTTGGTGGCCACATGGCCCACGGACAGTTCGGGATTGCACTTCAGCAGGCGCTTGGCCTTGATGAGTCGCAGCCTCATCATATAGCCCGACGTGTTCTGGCCAGTGATGGCCAGCACCTTCCTGTTCAGTTGCGAACGGCTCAGTGCCATCTGCCCTGCCAGCGAGTCGATGTCGGTCTTGCCTTGGGCCATCAGCCGGTAGACGGCATCGGTCACGCGATTCATGAACTTACGGTCTTCGGCCGACATCTGCTCCAGGTCGAGTGCCTCGTCGGTCTGCTGCTTGGCAAGCAGGCTTCTCACCTTCCGCTGCCGTTCGAGCAGCTTGTCGACGCGCACCTGCAACTCTTCCGAGTTAAAGGGTTTCACTAGATAGGCATCGGCACCGGCCTCCAAGCCCTTCACGCGGTCGCCCTCGGCAGTCTTGGCGGTAATGATGATGATGGGAGTCTGGCTCGTCAGCTCGTCGTCGCGAATGGTGCGGCACAGCTGCAGGCCGTCAATGTCGCCAGGCATCATGACGTCGGTAATGATGAGGTCGGGCATGGTCTCGCGGGCTTTTTGCAGAGCCTCCTCGCCAGTGCGGGCATAGTACAGCTGCCCGGCTTTCTCAAGGTGCATGCCAATGTAGTAGGCAATGTCTTGGTTGTCTTCCACTATAAGAATGCGCGTACCGGCATCGGTGCCTGTGGGGGCTTCGCCGTCGGCAGCCGGCAGGTCTGGCTGTCCTGCAAATGTTTGCTGCCCGGCAGCGTCTGGTGCCTCGAGCGGCCTGCTGTCTTCGCGCATGACGATGGGCAGGGTAACGGTGAACGTAGACCCTTGGTTCGGGATGCTCTGTGCCTCGACGCTGCCTCCCATGGCCTCGGTAGTGAGCTTCACCAGCGAAAGGCCAATGCCTGTGCCCATGGAGTAATTGTTCTTGTCTGCCTGGTAGAAAGCATCGAAAAGGTGGGGAAGGTCTTGCGGCTCTATGCCTTTGCCGGTGTCGAACACTTGCAGCTTCAGCCTGTTGCCCGACGTCTTTTCGAGCGTCACGTTCACCTTGCCATAGTTAGGGGTGAACTTGATGGCGTTCGAGAGCAGGTTGGCAATGATTTTCTTCATGTAGTCGGCCACGAAGTCCATCTCGATCTGCGTCAGCGAGTGGCTGAAGGTGAGCTCGATGCGCTTGCTGTCGGCGCATGGCTTGAAGTTTTCAATAATCATGGCCACGAAAGCAACGATGTTACCCCTGCTCCAGTGGGGCGTTCCGATGGAGGAGCGCACCTTCGAGATGTCGAGCAGCTGGTTAATGAGTTCAAGGAGCGAGTTGCTCTGGCGCACAATCATCTTGGCTGCCGAGCGCACCTGCCTCACATCTTCGACGCCATCTTCCTCGAGCTGATGGCCCAGGCCCAGGATAACGGTGAGCGGCGTACGGAACTCATGGGTGATGTTGGTGAAGAACGACTCGCGGGCTATCTGCGTCTGCCTGGCCATGCGGTGCTTGGTTCCGCGAATGTGCAGGGTGTACCAAAGAGTAATGATGAACACGACGGCCAACAGCAGAATAGCTGCTGCGGTGACCATCAGTATCTGGTTGATGCTCTTCTCCTCGGCCAGCCTGACTGAGGCTTCTTCTTCCTTCTGCTCACGCATCCCGCGCTCCAGTTCTAAGCGGGTGTTCTGTATCTGGAGCAATTTGTTCAAGTCTATGATACTGTCAGAAAGCTCGTCGTAGCGCAGGTAGTATTGCAGTGCCCGCTTGTAGTCGTCCTGACTCTGATAGAGCTGGTACATCAGCTTCTGCACTTCGGCCCTGTGCTCCAGCGAACCGATGTTGCAGGCTGTCTTGTCGGCCTGCCCCAACAGTTCCTTCGCTTCGGCATAGTTGTGCTTTATTATATGTACACGAACCATATTAAGAACCGCCTCTAACCCATGCCATTGGTCGGGACTGTCTTTCATGAGCTTGCGGGCCGTTTCATATTCGGTCAGCGCACTGTCGAGCTGGCCGGCTTGTTCGTAAAGGCGTCCGAAGTGGTTGTGACAGAGCGAAAGACCCAGTGTAGACTGGCACTCCTCGTTCTTCTGGAGTGACTGTCGGTAGTAGACCCAGGCCGAGTCTGTTTCGCCTTTCGTTTCCTTGATGCTTCCCAGATTGGCTAAGTTGATGGCTTGTCCCAAGGCGCTGCCCAGTTGCCGTTCGCCGGCCAAAGCCAGCCGGAGCACACTGTCGGCCCTGTCGTAGGCATTGATGGTGAGATAGATGTTGCCCAATCCGTTGAGCGACACCACACGGTTCTTCTGTGCCTGCTTGTCCTGTTGCCAGTTAGTGCTCAGGGTGAGCAAGAGCGCCTTGTGGTGGGCTTCGATGGCATCGTCGAGCGCCCCGATGCGCCGATAGCTCGTGCCCAGCTCGTTGAGCGCCATTACCCATTCGGTCGTATCTTTCTCTTGTTCGGCAAGCTCGCATACCTGACGGTGACAGGCAATGGCATCGACAAACTGGCACTGTTCGCGCAATGATTTTCCACGTTTTCTCAGACCTTCCATAATCTTGGCGTTGTTCTCGCTGCTGGCCAAGTCATGCTTGTCGTCGGTGCAGCACGGAAGCAGGACGACAACCAAAACGCAACAGGCAAAAGCCAGGAAAAGAGAAGGTCTATGGTTAATCATTGTTATTGGAGTGTTGTGAATAATGCGACAAAATTACGAAAAAAATTGGACATAACCATATTTTTTTAAAGAAAAGTGACTAAAAAGAACAATTATTCCGTGAGTGCATTTTGACTATGTAGATTATTAATAATCAGGTGGTTAGACACAACGTCTGCTTTAAATTTACAAAAACAGCAACGAAAAAAGCTTACTATTTCCAACTTTTTTGATAAAACAGCCATTGAGGAGAAATGCAATTTTCTCGCCTTTTGCGCGTTATTCCAATATGCGCTATTTACTATTACTACTATCAATCGTCATGCTTCCTGCTTCTGTAGTGCTCAAGGCCCAGTCAGGGAGCTATAACCTGAACTTCAGCTTGTCGGCAAGCGATTTCGTCGACACCGTCGACATCAGCATTGCGAGCGGACGCGTCATTGTGCCAGTCGAGATGAATGGGCGACAATATCGCTTCATGTTCGACACTGGTGCGGCCCAAGCCATCATCTACGAAGACTCGAACATTGAGGGTTGCCGCAGTGCCGGCACCATTCTTTCGCTCGATGCCATTGGCAATCGCCAGTCGGTGCCGCTTGTCAAGTTGCCTACTATGACTATCGGCTCGGTGAGGTTCCAAGGTTGCCAGGCCACGCTCCACCAACGGCCCAAGGGTCGCCATGAGTTCGATGGCATTATTGGCTTCGACCTCATCTGCAAGGGCGTGGCCATGAAAATCGACGTTCAGAACAAACGGTTGGTGATGACCGACCGCAAGAACTATTTCAACAGTGAGACGGGGTTCGAGTCGAAATATCGCGTTCGCTCCGACTGTCATACGCCATACGTCGAGGTGAGTCCCTTCCGCGGCTATCGCGAAGAGGTGCTTTTCGATACCGGCAGCCGCAATATCTACGCTATCAACAAGCGTAGCTTCGACAAGGCCCTTCCTGCCTGCAACAAGCAGCGGCCAGCACAGATAGAAGGCCGCGCCATAGGCAGTTTCGCGGTAGGACTGCACGGTCAGGAGAAGGCCAGCGAGGTGGTGTTCTTAGGAATAGACTGCCTTATCTGGGGCGACTTCGGCTTTCAGCGGCTCGAGACCAAGACCACGCAAGGCGGCTCGCACTTAGGCGCAGGCGTTCTTGCCTACGGCAGCCTTACCTTCCTGCCGCATAAGAAAAAGGTGAGATTCCAGCCATACAAGGGCGGTAGCAACGTGCTGGTAGGCAACGAGCAGGAGGAGAAGGTCATCGTCAATAAGGACGGCAAGCCCGTCGTGGCCTTTGTCTGGCCGAAGAGCGATGCCTTTAAAGCTGGTCTGCGCGAGGGCGACGTCATCTTGAAGGCCGACGGCCACGTGTTCCGCACATTCGACGATTTCAAGCGTTTCCGCTATCTGATAGGCCACGTCTATACTTTTGTGACACGCGACAGGCGCGGCATGAACAAGGAGGTCAAGATGAAATGGTGACGAGAAGCCCCGACCCTACTTGCAGAGTTTGCAACCGGCACACTTGTTCAACTCGCCCCTGAAGCGCTTCTCTATCAGGTAGTGGAGCCTGTCGCGCAAGGGAATCAGGTCTATTTGGTCTACCACCTCCTTGATAAATGCCACCTTCAGCAGCATGCGGGCTTCCTGCTCGGATATGCCGCGCTGTCGCATATAGAACAAGGCGGCATCGCTGAGCTGGCCTACCGTAGAGCCATGGGCACACTTCACGTCGTCGGCATAGATTTCGAGCATGGGTTGTGTGTACATGTGGGCATCGCGGGTGGCGGTGAGGTTCTGGTTGGTCATTTGCGAGGTGGTTTTCTGTGCGCCATGACTGACGAGCACCCGGCCCGCAAAGGCACCTGTAGCCTGACCGTCGAGCACATATTTATATAGTTCGCCCGAAGTGCAGTGAGGAGCCTGGTGGGTAATCAGCGTGTTGTTGTCAACGTGCTGCTGTTTGTCGGCAATCACACAGCCGCCCAGCCAGCATTCGGCGCCGTCGCCAGCCAGTGTGAGGTCGAGCTTGTTGCGTGTCACGCCATTGTGCAGGGTAATGATGTTGTGCTTCACGCGGCTGTCACGCTCCTGGTGTATGTAGACATTGCTCAGCCGTACATTGCGCGCATGGGTCTCTTCCATGCAATACAAGTCTATCCGGGCATTTTCTCCGGCAAACACCTCAATGACCTGTGTAGTCAGGAACTGGTGGTCGTCGGCAGTATGGTCGCAAAACAGCAGTTTCACCTCAGCATGTTCCTCAGCGATAATCAGTACGCGGCGGTTTGTCATCAGGTCTACGTCACTGCGCAGGATGTTGATAACCTGAATGGTCTTGTCGACTATGGTGTTCTTGGGTACGTAGACCAGCAGGCCGTCTTGTGCCAGCATGGTGTTCAGGTAGGTGAGTGCATCGCCGTCCTGTGCGGCCAGCTTGTTATAGTAGCCAGAGAGGAGGGGGGCGAGTGGCGACTGGGCAGAGGTGAAATCCTTCAGTGAGCCGATAGCCACGCCCTCTGGCGAAGTACCGTGCATCGAATAGAACCCGTCGTTGACCACGAAATAGAGGAGCGTAGAGAGGTTGGGCACGTCGCAGCGGAAGGCGTGATAGGGGTCGACGGGTATTTGCAGCCGGTTCAGGTTCAAGCCATAGTCGGGTGCCATCAGTTTCTGGATGTCGGTGTATTTGTAGCGTTCCACTTTTCGGCTGGGGAAACCAGCCGACACGAAACGTTCGCATGCGGCATCGCGGTGGCTGTTCATGAGTTCTGACGAGTGGTCAAGAATCATCTGGCGGCACTGCCGGTAAAGGTCAATGTATTGTTTCTCGCTGTTCATACGCAATATTCTTCGCTGTTCATACACAGGGTTCTTTGCTTCACATACAGGGTTCTTCGCTATTCATCGCTATTCCGCTTCGGCCTTTATCCAGTCATATCCACGCTCCTGAATCTCGCGGGCCAGTTCCGGTCCGGCAGTCTTCACGATTCGTCCCTGATAGAGCACATGGACCACGTCGGGCCGTATCATGTCGAGCAGTCGGTCGTAGTGGGTGATGACGATGCACGAAGTTTCTGGTGTCTTCAGCATGTTCACGCCCTCTGCCACGATGCGCATGGCATCGACATCGAGTCCCGAATCTGTTTCGTCGAGGATAGAGAGCTTCGGTTCGAGCATGGCCATCTGGAAAATCTCGTTGCGTTTCTTCTCGCCCCCGCTGAAGCCCTCGTTCACCGAGCGGTTGGCCAGCTTGTTGTCCAGCTCCACTATTTTCTGCTTCTCGCGCATCAGCTTCAGGAAGTCGCCTGCCTTGAGTTCGGGTAGCCCCAAGTATTTGCGCTTCTCGTTGACGGCAGCCTTCAGAAACTGGCTCATGGCCACCCCGGGAATCTCTACCGGATACTGGAACGAGAGGAACAGCCCCTCGTGGGCGCGGTCTTCGGGCTTCATCTCAAGCAGGTTCTTGCCGTTGAAGACGACAGTTCCGTCGGTCACTTCATAGAGCGGATTGCCCACAAGCACTGCCGAGAGCGTTGACTTGCCCGAACCGTTAGGCCCCATGATGGCATGTGTCTCACCGTCGCGGATGGTCAGGTCGATGCCCTTCAAAATCTCTTTCTCACCTATCCTGGCGTGCAGATTGCGTACTTCTAACATGTTTCGTTTGTTTTGTTTTTGGTTGCAAAGGTACAAAAAAAATGAAAACAACGTAAGAAAAAACGCAAGAAATTTGGTGTTTTGAGAATAAAGGACTAACTTTGTCGCATCATTACCATTCATGTTTTATTAAACACCAAAAAATGAAAAACGTTCCAGTAATCAAAATCGGTATTGTCGCCGTTAGTCGCGACTGTTTCCCTGAGTCATTGGCAGTGAACCGCCGCAAGGCCGTTATCGCCAAGTATGTAGAGAAGTTCGGTGCTGCCGACATCTACGAGTGTCCCATTTGTATCGTTGAGAGCGAAATCCATGCCCAGCAGGCTCTTGAAGACGTAAAGAAGGCCGGCTGTAACGCCCTCTGCGTCTATTTAGGCAACTTCGGTCCTGAGATTTCTGAGACCATGATTGCCGACTGGTTCCAGGGACCGACGATGTTCTGTGCTGCTGCCGAGGAGACTCAGAACGACCTGATCGACGGTCGTGGCGATGCTTACTGCGGCATGCTGAATGCCAGCCAGGCCCTGTCGCTGCGCAAGACCCGCGCCTACATTCCCGAAGAGCCCGTAGGTGACGCTGCCCAGTGCGCTGAGATGATTCACGAGTTCCTGCCCATCGCACGTGCCATCGTGGGTCTGCAGAACCTGAAGATTATCTCGTTCGGTCCCCGTCCCAACAACTTCCTCGCCTGTAACGCTCCTATCCGCGCCCTCTACGACCTTGACGTGGAGATTGAAGAGAACTCAGAGCTCGACCTGCTCGAAGCCTTCCAGAAGCATCAGGGCGATCCCCGCATCGACGAGGTCGTGAAGGAGATGGCTGCTGAGCTGGGGCACGGTAACAAGATTCCTTCAGTATTGCCGAAGCTGGCCCAGTATGAACTGACGCTGACCGACTGGATCGAGGGTCACAAGGGGTCTCGCCAGTTCGTGGCTATGGCCAACAAGTGCTGGCCTGCCTTCCAGACCATGTTCGGCTTCGTGCCCTGCTACGTGAACAGCCGACTGACCGGCCGTGGCATTCCCGTGGCTTGCGAGGTCGACATCTATGGCGCCCTGTCAGAGTACATCGGCACCTGCATCACTCAAGATGCCGTTACCCTGCTCGACATCAACAACACCGTTCCTCAGGACATGTACGAGCAGAGCATCAAGGGCAAGAAGTTCGCATGCGACACCTACACCGAGAAGGAAATCTTCATGGGCTTCCACTGCGGTAACACCGCTTCGACGAAGGTTTGCAACTGCCAGATGTGCTTCCAGCGCATCATGGCCCGCGCCCTGCCGGTTGAGGTGACCAACGGCACCCTGGAGGGTGACCTCCAGCCAGGTCTGGCTACGGTCTATCGCCTGCAGTCAACGGCCGACACGAAGCTGCGCGCTTACATTGCTCAGGGCGAGATCGTTCCTGTGGCTACCCGCTCGTTCGGTTCTATCGGCATCTTCGGCATCAAGAACATGAGCCGCTTCTATCGTCACGTGCTCATCGAGAAGCACTACCCACACCACTGCGCCGTCATGTTCGGCCATCAGGGAAAGTATCTGTGGGAGGTTCTCAAGTACATGGGTATTCCCGTGGACGAGATCGACTACAACTTCCCGAAGGGCAACTTCTACCCCACAGAGAATCCGTTCGCATAACGACGCGGCGAAGTCTTTATTACCAGAGTGTGCAACCGGCAAATGCACGGTTGCACACTCTTTTTGCTACATATTCTAACACTTTCGATACATAAATATAATAAGGTGGGAGTCTTTTTTCGTAACTTTGTCCCCGATAATCATTCTTGCTATGTTGAAAAAACTGTTTCTCTTCGCATTGCCGTGCTGGCTCCTGTCGGCCACGGCCCTCTGGTCGCAGAACCCCGTTATCTGCGACCGCTACACCCCCGACCCCGCACCCTACGTGCATGGCGACACGCTCTACCTCTTCGTAGACCACGATGAAGACGTGACCCAGAACAACTACTTCACCATGAAGGACTGGCTGCTCTACAGCACTGTCGACATGGTGAACTGGACCTATCGCGGCACCCCGCTCACGTCGGCCACCTTCTCTTCCTGGGCCAAGCAGGACAACGACTGCTGGGCCAGCCAGTGCATAGAGCGCAACGGCAAGTGGTACTGGTATGTCACTGCCACCATCAAGGGCCAGGCCTATCCCGGTATCGGCGTGGCCGTGGCCGACTCGCCCGCCGGCCCCTATCGCGACCCCATCAAGAAGCCGCTGGTGAAGGGGTGGTTCAAGATCGACCCCTCCGTCATCATCGACGACAATGGGCAGGCCTACCTGTTCTACGGCAACAACATGCTGTGGTATGCCAAGCTCACCAAGAGCATGACCGCCATCACCGGCGGCGAGATTGAGGTGAAGACCAAGGACGAGACAGCCTTCGGCCCCTACAAGGGCTACAACGACGACGGAACGCCGAAGACCAACTTCGAAGAAGCCTCGTGGATTTACAAGCGGGGCGGTAAGTACTACTTGGAATATGCCGCTGGCGGAGTGCCTGAGCACTGGGCCTACTCGACGGCCGACAAGGTGACCGGCCCGTGGACCTATCAGGGCAAGATGATGGGCCTGGCCGACAACAGCTTCACCATTCACGGCGGCAGCGTGGAGTACAAGGGCCACCACTATCTGTTCTACCACAACGGCAAGCTGACGGGTGGCGGCGGTTACAAGCGCTCCACCTGCATAGAGGAGTTCACGCCCAACGACGACGGTACGCTGCCTCTCATCAAGGCCACCACAAAGGGTGTGGCACCCCTGCAGACGCTCGATCCCTTTGTGACTCAGGAGGCTGAGACCATCAACCAGTGCCAGGGCGTGAAGTGCGAAGGCGACTACAACGGCTGCTACGTGAGCCAGATAAGCGCGGGCGACTATATCAAGGTGCGCAACGTAGACTTCGGCGAGGACGGCGCCCAGCAGTTCACGGCCAAGGTGCGCGTCGAGAAGAAATGCACACTCATAGTGCGCATCAAGAGCAAGTCGGGCACTATCAAGGGACGCGTAGCCTTAGAGCCTACCAACGGCGAGTGGCAGGACTTCACGTGCAACCTCACCTCGCCCATCACCGGCGTCAACGACCTCTTCTTCACCTTCACCGGCAGCGGCACCTCGCTGTTCGACTTCGACAGCTGGCAGTTTGGCAGGGAAGCCTCTGGCATTCAGTCGGCTTTGAGCCGCAAGTCTGAGACCGCTCCCGCCTACGACCTGCTGGGCCGCCGGGCAAGCCATGCCACATCTGTCAGGATTGTGGATGGCAAGAAAACGGTAGGCACACAGCCCAAACGGTAGGCACAATCTTTGCAAGCACAAAAACTACAGACACCATGAGAGCATTCTGCCTTTTACTCAGCCTTTGGGCCTACCAGCAGCTTGCTGCCCAGGAGTGGTCGCTCGTATGGAGCGACGAGTTCAGCAGCGACGGACGGCCCGACGAGGCTACGTGGAACTATGAGCACGGATTCGTGCGCAACGAGGAAGACCAGTGGTACCAGCCGCAGAATGCCTGGCAGCAGGACGGCCTGCTCATTATCGAGGCGCGGAAAGAGCGGCGCCCCAATCCCACCTACCGTGCCGACAGCCGCCACTGGGGCCAGCGCCGCCAGAACATCGACTACACCTCGGCTTGCCTCACCACCCAGGGCAAGCGCGAGTTTCTCTACGGCCGGTTAGAGGTGAGCGCCCGTATTCCTACGGCGGGAGGCGCGTGGCCCGCCATCTGGACGCTGGGCTACGGACAGGAATGGCCGTCGTGTGGCGAGATCGACCTGATGGAGTACTACCGCATTCACGGCCGTCCACACATTCTGGCCAACGTGGCATGGGGCAACGACCGGCGCTACGATGCGGTGTGGCGCAGCAACAAGGTGCCCTTCACCCATTTCACCAACCGTGACGAGGCGTGGGCACAGCAGTTTCATGTGTGGCGAATGGACTGGGACCAGACGGCCATCCGCCTCTATCTCGACGACGAGCTGCTCAACGAGGTGCCCCTTGCCGAGACCGTCAACGGCACCATTGGCCACGGTTCCAACCCCTTCACCCGCCCACAATACGTGCTCCTGAACCTGGCTCTGGGCGGCTTGAACGGCGGAAAGATTGCCGACGAGGCCCTCCCCATGCGCTATGAGATAGACTATGTGCGCATCTATCAGAAGAAGTAATTCAACATGCAAAATGACAGGAAAACGTCAAAAATCCTGTCATTTTGCAAAATAATCGGGAAAAAGCCTTGCAGATTTGCAAAATAGTTGTACCTTTGCAACCGATTTTTGATAGCAAAGAACTAAATTATGAGCAAACTGATAAAACCTGTATGCTACCAGCAGTTGCTTGACACGAAGCAGACGGAGCAGGGCATCAAGCTGATCAAGGAGTTTTTCCAACAGAACCTTTCCACGGAGCTGCGATTGCGCCGTGTCACCGCACCACTCTTCGTGCTGAAGGGCTTGGGCATCAACGACGACCTGAACGGCGTAGAGCGCCCCGTGTCGTTTCCCATCAAGGACCTGGGCGACGCACGGGCCGAGGTGGTACACTCGCTGGCCAAGTGGAAACGGCTGACGCTGGCCGAATACCAGATAGAGCGGGGCTACGGCATCTATACCGACATGAACGCCATCAGGGCCGACGAGGAACTCGACAACCTGCACTCGCTCTACGTAGACCAGTGGGACTGGGAGGCGGTCATCACCCGCGAGGACCGCACCGTGGCCTTCCTCAAGAACATTGTGGAGCGCATCTATGCAGCCATCCGCCGCACGGAGTATCTGGTGTGCGAAACCTATCCGCAGATAAAACCCTTCCTCCCTGAGAAGATTCATTTCATACATGCCGAGGAGCTGTTGCAGCTCTATCCCGACAAGACGCCGAAAGAGCGCGAGGACGCCATCTGCGAGAAGTATGGCGCCGTGTTTATCATAGGCATTGGCGGCAGGCTGGCCAACGGCGAGAAGCACGACGGCCGCGCACCCGACTACGACGACTGGTCGACGGTGGCCGAAGATGGCCGGGCAGGGCTCAACGGCGACATCCTCATCTGGTATCCCGTGCTGGGCCGCTCGTTCGAGCTGTCGTCCATGGGCATCCGCGTCGACAAGGAGTCGCTGCTGCGACAGCTAAAGTTAGAGGGCAAGGAGGAGCGCGAGAAGCTGTTCTTCCACCAGCAGCTGCTCAATGGTCATCTGCCCTTGAGCGTGGGTGGCGGCATCGGTCAGAGCCGTCTTTGCATGGTACTTCTGCAGAAGGCCCACATCGGCGAGATTCAGGCCAGCATCTGGCCCGACGACATGCGCCGCGAATGTCGCGAGCTGGGCATGCCCCTGATATAGTGCATACTTATGCAGACCGCTTTTGCATAAAAATTCGCTGAACTCTCGCGAGAATCGCTTGCCGGCGACGAAAGTCACGTCGGGCCGAAATGAGCCAATCTCAGCGATTTTCAGACTCTCCCACAAACGCCTGGTTTTCAGCACTTTGCGTTTACCAGACAAGGACAGCAAGCCGGGACAGGACACAATGAAGCATCAATTAGACGGTAATTCAGCATGAATTGCGCGCTAATTGATGCTTCTTTGCAAGATAAAACAGCATTAATTGCAACACAGTTAGGCATTAACGTCGACAGAGTTAGGCATTAACGTCGACAGAGTTAGGCATTAACGTCGGCAACAGTAAGCATGATTGTCATCAGAAAGCGCCTTCCTCCCCAAAAAGCGAAGCCTTCCTTGCCACTCGCCACGCTATTTTGCACTTTTTACTTTGTCAAGATTTTACATAATCAAACTGCATAAAAATGCAGTCTTTTGCTTTGGGGGTAAAGCCCAGTAGTAGGTAACGCTTCCAAGCGTTACGCAATTGTCGCGCTAAGCGTTACGCAATTGTCACGTTTGAAAGCGTGACCCGCTACTACTTGGATACTGCAAATTTAGGGGAAAAACGGGAGAAGAGCAAGAAAAGCGACGTTTTTTTTTGCCATTCTTGAATATTTTGCGTAACTTTGTGCTCGGATAATTAAAAATGTTTGCAACATGGGTATCTATATCAATAAAGGCAATACCGCATTCCAGCGGGTGCTCAGGAGCGAATACGTAGACAAGTCGGGACTCATCGGCGTGGTGAACGATCTGCTTTTCAGCGACCTACAGTTCAGTTGCGTAACGCGCTGCCGACGCTTCGGCAAGTCGATGGCGGCCAAGATGCTGGCGGCCTACTACGACTGCTCGTGCGACTCACGGGCACTGTTTGCCAATCTCGAGATAGCCGGCGACCCCTCGTTCGAGGAGCACTTGAACAAGTATCCCGTCCTCTACCTCGATGTGACCGATTTCATCAGCCGCTATCATGGCGACCAGGACATCATTGTGAGGATGCAGCAGGAGGTGATGGAAGATGTTCACGAGGCCTATCCCGACGTTCCCATGCAGGAGGGCGACGACCTGATGCGGCTGCTGCAGCGCATTCAGGCCGCAACGGGCCAACCGTTCTTCTTCATCATCGACGAGTGGGATGCCATCTGCCGCGAATTCAAGCCCGGCACGAAGGGCATGGACGACTACGTGAGCTGGCTGCGCCGCATGTTCAAGAGTGTGACGGCCTACGACGTGTTCGCCGGTGTCTATATGACGGGCATTCTGCCCATCCGTAAGTTCCGTACGCAGTCGGCACTGAACAACTTCCAGGAGTACTCCATGCTGTCGCCCGGCGACATGGCCTCCTACTTCGGCTTCACCCGTGAGGAGGTGCAGGCGCTGGCCGAAAAGCACGGCATGGACTTCGCCGAACTGGAGAAATGGTACGACGGCTACCAGATAGGCCGCCAGCCCTCGATGTTCAACCCCAACTCGGTGATGCAGGCCCTGCGCCGCAAGAGCTGCGAGAGCTTCTGGGGCATGACGGGCGCCTTCGATGCCATCTCCGACTATATCGACATGAACTACGAGGGGCTGAAGGACGATATCATTCGCATGCTGGCCGGCGAACGTTGCGACGTCGACATCACAGGTTTTACCAATGACCTCTATGAGATTCGCAGCCGCGACGACGTGCTCACGGTGCTATGCCATCTGGGCTACCTGACATACGACGTCCGTGAACACGAATGCTACATCCCTAACCTTGAAGTCTCTGGCGAGATGAGCCAGGCAGTAAAGACAAACGGATGGACAAACGTTGCCGATGCACTGAGGCAGTCGAAAGCCCTGCTTCGCGCCACCCTCAACGGCGACGAGCAGGCCGTGGCACGTGCCATCGATGCCGCCCACTCGGAGCAGACCAGCATCCTGAGCTATAACAACGAGAACTCGATGGCCTGTGTGCTGTCCATTGCCTACTACTTCGCCCATGGCGACTACATCATACACCGTGAGCTGGCCACTGGCAAGGGCTTTGCCGACCTGGTGTTCGTTCCCCGTAAGAATGTATCCTCGCCCGCCATGGTCGTAGAACTGAAGTTCGCCCATGCCGTAGAGACGGCCATCGACCAGATATGCCAGAAGCGCTATCCTGAGAAGCTACAGCAATACACTGGCGACGTGTTGCTCGTGGGCGTCAGCTACGACCGCGAGACCAAGACGCACAGTTGCAAGATAGAAAAACTACAGACCCCATGAAATACAGCATCATCGTTCCCGTTTTCAACCGTCCTGACGAGGTCGACGAATTACTGCAGAGCCTCTGCCAGCAGACCGTGAAGGACTTTGAGGCAATCATTGTGGAAGACGGTTCGGAAAAGACCTGCAAGGACGTGTGCGACAAGTATGCGAGCATCCTTGATCTGCATTATTACTATAAGGAGAACAGCGGCCCCGGCCAGAGCCGCAACTACGGAGCGGAGCGCGCCCGGGGCGAATGGCTCATCGTGCTCGACTCGGACGTGGTGCTGCCCAAGGACTATCTGAGCCATGTGAACAGAAACCTTGGGTGCGATGCTTTTGGCGGTCCCGACGCAGCCCACCCGTCGTTTACGCCCGTGCAGAAGGCCATCAGCTACAGCATGACCTCCTTTTTCACCACCGGTGGCATCAGGGGCGGCAAGGCGAAGCTCGACAAGTTCTATCCCCGCTCGTTCAACATGGGCATCCGACGCGACGTCTATCTGCAGCTGGGCGGTTTCTCGAAGATGCGCTTCGGCGAGGACATCGACTTCTCCTACCGCATAGTCGAGGCAGGCTACCAGCCCCGGCTCATTCCCCAGGCATGGGTGTGGCACAAGCGGCGCACCGACTTCCGCAAGTTCTTCCGACAGGTCTACAACAGCGGCATTGCCCGAATCAACCTTGAAAAGCGCCACCCCGGCACACTCAAGCTCGTCCATCTGCTGCCCATGGTCTTCACCGTCGGCATCATCGGCCTGCTCCTGTGCGCCGTTCTCTCTTGCCTCCTGCCTTCCGCCGCCCATCTCCCGCCTCTTTTTCTTGCCCCTATTATTTTATATAGCCTCATCATCTTCATCGATTCCAGCATCAAGAATCGCAGCCTCTGGGTGGGCCTGCTCAGCATCCCCGCCGCCTTCGTTCAGCTCATGGGCTACGGTTTCGGCTTCATCGAGTCGTGGTGGAAGCGCTGTGTGCTGAAGAAAGACGAGTTCCAGGCGTTCGAAAAAAACTTTTATAGTTAATAGATGATAGTGGATAGTTGATAGTTATGATTAGTTTTGCTATAAAATGAAAAGACCTGAAAGCGCATTACAGATTAAGAGTGAAGCTTTTTCTGGCAGAGTAAGAAAGCTGTACACGTATCTTGTCAAGACAAAACACGAGACGGTCATGGCAAAACAAGTGTACAGAAGCGGGACGAGTATCGGAGCAAATATTGCCGAAAGTCGCAATGCTCAAAGTCCTGCTGATTTCGTCAGCAAACTGAGCATTGCACTGAAAGAGTCAGGCGAGACGGAGTATTGGCTAAAAAGTCTACACAACAGCGGAGTCCTGAATGACTTAGAGTTTAACTCAATATATGAAGACAACGTGGAACAGACAAAGATGCTGGTAAGTTCCATAAAGACAATGAAAAGGAAATTAGGAATTTTATAGCCATGTCAGACGAAAAAGGTAATCATAACTATAAACTATCCACTATAAACTCTAAACTGAACATCAACCAATGGGCTGAGGAAGACCGGCCCCGCGAGAAGTTAGAGCGTTTGGGTGCCGGTGCGCTGACCAATGCCGAGTTGCTGGCCATCCTCGTGGGATCAGGGTCGCCCAAGGAAACGGCCGTTGACCTGATGAAGCGCATTCTCAGCGATTGTAACAACAATCTGAATACGCTTGGGAAAATGAGCATCAACGACTTGTGCCAGTATAATGGGGTGGGGCCAGCCAAGGCCATCACCATCCTCGCCGCCTGCGAACTGGGCAAGCGGCGGCAGATGGAGTCGCCCGAAGAACGGCCCGAACTCACCACGGCCACCCGTCTCTACAACCACATGCACCCCGTGATGCAGGACTTAGACGTCGAGGAGTTCTGGGTGCTGTTCCTGAACCAGGGCCACCGGCTCATCAAGAAAGTGCGCATCGCCCATGGCGGCATCTCGGAGGTGACGGTCGACGTGCGCATCATCATCCGCGAAGCCGTGCTGTGCAACGCCACCATCGTGGCGGCCTGCCATAACCACCCATCAGGAAACATCAGGCCCAGCAAGGCCGACGACGCGCTGACGCAGTCGCTGAAAAGAGCCTGCGAACTCATGCATCTGTATTTCATGGACCATATCATCGTGGCCGACGGCCAGTATTTCAGCTACCACGAATCGGGGAAGTTGTGACCATAATCATTCCACCGGCCATCGAACAGCGTTCAGCCTTAGACAATGACAATAACAACAGTGATGCAAACAACGAGATTTTTCCTTTTCCTACTACTGGCACTCAGCCTGTGCGGCTCCTGCACCGACCACCAGTCCATGCAGAAGCGGCTGGTCTACGTGTCGGCCTGCAACCGTGCCGACACCGTGTTCTCTGCCCGTTGGATTCCCACCGTCGACTCCCTTGTCGACTATTTCGACCG
>CAJONO010000133.1 GCA_905235905.1 uncultured Prevotella sp. | reverse complement strand
GAACTTCGCTGAAAATCGCTTATTTCGGCCCGACTTTCGGTTTGGTGAATTAGAATCGATTCTGGCGAGCGTTCAGCGAATAATTATGCAGAAACAGTTTGTATAATCATGCAGACCGGCCGCACGGTTTCTCCCCACACCTGTTCATAGCCACTCAGGGGGCAAGGCGTATTATTCTACAAGCGAAATGCCATCGTCGGAGATGGTGATGATGCGGCGGCGGTAGAGGTCGCTGACTGCTCGCTTGTAGGCTTTTTTCGACACCCTAAAGCGGTCGGCAATGAGCTCGGCAGGACTCTTGTCGGAGAGGTCGCAGCGACCATCATGTTCGTAGAGATAGCGCAGCAGCACCTCGGCAAAATCGAGTGTGAGCTGCCGTCCGGTGGGCTGCAGGGTGAGGTCGATCTTGCCGTCCTGTCGCACGTGGTCTATGTAGGCCGTGAGGCGGTTGCCCGAATGGAGGGGTCGAAAAATCTGGTTGTCGTAGAGCTGTCCCTGGCACTGGTTGTCGACGATGGCCTTGAAGCCGAGGTCGGTCTTCTGCCATATCAGGCAGTCTACGGCATCGCCGTGCCTATACTTGCCTGCGGGTGTGCCGAGGTATTTCTCTACCTTGGCCGTAGCCATCAGCCGATGGCTCTGCTCGTCTTCCTTCACGTAGACAATGTAGCTGCGTCCTTGCTCCATGCGCTGTTTCTGTTCGCGGAAGGGGCAGAACAAGTCTTTCATGATACCCCACTTCAGGAAGGCACCATACTGGTTGGTCCAAGCCACCTCGAGCCAGGCAAACTGGCCCACCTTGGCCAGTGGTCGCTCGGTGGTGGCCACTATTCGCTCTTCCTGGTCGAGATAGATGAACACCTCGATGTCGTCGCCTATCTTCATCCGAGGCGTGACGTAGCGCCTGGGCAACAGCACCTCGCCTTCGTCGCCGCCGTCAAGATAGAGTCCGAAGTCAACGCTCTTCGCTATGGTCAGTGTGTTGTAATCGCCTATTTTCAGCATAGTTCCAATAATCCGTCGTTCATGTGAATAGTTCTGTCGGTAAGAGTGGCCAACTGCTCGTCGTGGGTGACGATGACGAAGGTCTGCCCAAATTTGTCGCGCAGGTCGAAGAACAACTGGTGCAGCTCCTGCTTGTTTCTCGAATCGAGCGAGCCCGACGGCTCGTCGGCCAGGATGACCGAGGGTGTGTTGACCAGCGCCCTTGCCACGGCCACGCGCTGTTTCTCGCCGCCTGAAAGCTCTGCCGGCTTGTGGCGGGCCCTGTCGGCAAGTCCCATGAACTGCAACAGCTCCTCGGCCCGCGCCTTGGCCTCCTTCTGCGAACGGCCTGCAATATAGGCGGGAATCATGATGTTTTCGATGGCTGTAAACTCTGGGAGCAGCTGGTGGAACTGGAACACGAAGCCGAGGTGGCGGTTCCTGAAGTCGCTCAGCTTCTTCTGACTAAGAGTGGTCGTATCGATACCGTCTATGCACACCGAGCCGCTATCGGGACGGTCGAGGGTGCCCATAATCTGCAGCAGAGTGGTCTTGCCTGCCCCACTTGGGCCTACGATGCTTACCACCTCGCCGCGGTCGATGGTCAGGTCGATGCCTTTGAGCACCTGCAGCGAGTCGAAGCTCTTGGTAATGTTCTTAATGTCGATCATATAGGGTTGAGGGTTGAGAGTTGAGGGTTGAGAGTTGAGGGTTGAGGGTTGAGGGTTGAGGGTTGAACTATTTTAGTGCTTGCTCCTGTGTATCCAGCGCAGCAGCACGTCGTAGATGCTGTTCTCCTCATGGTGCTGGGCCTCGGTAAAACTCATGCGGTCTTCCTTCTGGTCGCCATATTGGTCGGGAAAGATAATCATGAGGTTGGTGCCTGAGAAGTATTTCGTAAGCTCGTCGGGCAGGTGGTCGAGGGCGTTCTTGTAGCTGATGGTGCCCCGTCGGGCGGTGACGACCACAAAGAGGTGGTCGTTCTGAATGTCGGCTGCCAGCGAGGGCAGTTCGTTCCAATGGGCCATGAACCTATACTCCCCGCGCACACTGGGATACTGACGGTCTATGAACTTCCTGATTTGCTCGAGCGACTCCTCGCGGCCGTGGAACAGTATGCGGCAGTCTAACTGTCCGGCAAAGCGGCACAGCCGTTCCAGCCAGCGGTGGAAGCCTGGCTCGAACTCGGCCCTCGACGGCACGGCCACCTGAATGAGGCGTAGCGTGGAGAGTGGCTGCTCGAAGCGCGTAAGAATAATCTGGCGGTTCAGACCGTTGTAGAGGCTCTGTATGAACTCGCCCCAGAACTTCTGCGACACGTTCTTATGCACGTGCATGCCCATGACCACCTCGGAGCAGGCAAATTCGCGGAACGCATGCTTGATGCCGTTGGCAATGTTGGTGGCCAAGCGCACCTGCGTCTGCATGCCCACCTCTGAGGCGCTGGCCTGTTGCTGCAGCTTTTCTAAGAGGCGGAGGCCGTCCTCGCGGGCCTTGGCACTGTCCTGGTCGTCATAGACCACGTTGAGGGCCACGAGGTCGTTCTTTGCCTTCGGGGCGCGCATTAGTATGGCGAGGTAGACGAGCTGTGGCGCTATCTCAGGATATTTCACGCAGACCAGAATTTTCTCTTCCTGAGGCCCAAACTGAGACCCACCCCCAGCCCCTCCCGAAGGAAAGAACCCACCCCCAGCCCCTCCCGAAGGGAGGGGAGCTTGGTTAGCATTGCTGTTTGATGAAGAGTTACCAGAACTATCTAAGCCCCCCTCCCCTCGGGAGGGGCTGGGGGTGGGTATCTGGATGGGTATCTGAGTGGGTGTCAGACTAAGCTGTATGGCCGCCTTCTGCGTCATCAGCGTCGAAACGATGCAGGTAACGAGAATCATGATTACCACGCCATTGAGCATCAGGTCGTCGACAAGCATCACACCGGGCTCGGTTTCAAGGCGCATACCCACCATGACCATGGCAATGGCACCGGCAGCATGGGCCGAGGTGAGGCCGAACATCATGTGGCTCTCGGCCTTCGTCAGCCGGAAGAGCAGACCCGACAAATAGGCGGCCACAGCCTTCCCAAACGTGCCGAAGAAAGCAATGAGCAGCACTATCCACCACATCTGGGGCTTCTCAACAAGCGTCTGCAAATTAATAAGCATGCCCACGCCTATCAGGAAGTAGGGAATGAAGATGGCATTGCCTATGAACTCGATGCGGTTCATCAGGGGCGACACATGGGGAACGTAGCGGCTCAGTATGAGGCCCGAAATGAAAGCGCCGAAGATGCCCTCTAACCCGACAAAGTCGCTCAGGGCCGCACTGAGGAACATTACCGACATCACGAAGATATACTGCATGACGGCATCGCTATAGCGGCGCAGGAAGTAGCGCGTGAGCCGGGGAATGAGCAGCACACTGACGGAAAGGAATGCCGACAGCTTTACCGCGAAAAGCACCCAGAACAGCCATCCGCTGTCGTCGCTGAACGTGGCCGAGAGACCTGCCAGCATGACCAGTGCCAGAAACAACGAAATCATCGACGACCCCACACTGAGCATCACGCTCGAATTGCGCTGCAAGCCATAGCGCCCCACTATGGGGTAGGCAATCAGCGTGTTCGATGCCATGATGCAGCCTAACAGGAACGATGCCTTGCCCGAATAGCCCAGGATGGTCATCGACATGAGGTAGGTGAGTACCAGCGGCACCAGGCACGTGAGCAGGCCAAAGAGCACAAACTGCTTCGAGTTTCTCTTCACGCTCTCCTTGTCCATCTCCAGGCCGGCCAGGAACATGATATAGAATAGGCCCACGCGTCCGAACAGCTCGAACGAATGATCACGCTCCAGAATGTTCAGCCCATGCTCGCCCACAAGCACACCCGCCAGCACGAGGCCAATGATATGGGGTATGCGCAACTTGCTCATTACTATAGGAGCAAAGAGCACGATGAGCAGCACCACGAAAAAGATGAGCGTGGGGTCGGAAATATGAAGATATGATGTCAAGAGTGTCATTCAAACCCTTATGCCTCTCCTTTTCCTGTGCTGAACGGGGCAATAGTCCTTGGAGATTGCTGTGGCAGCTTGATGGCACCGTATTCTCGCTCATAGCGCATGATGTTTTCCTGTAGTGCGCCCAGCAGACGTTTGGCATGCTCCGGCGCGAGGATGACACGACTCTTCACCTGAGCCTTGGGCAGGCCGGGCAGCACACGGGCGAAGTCGACGATGAAGTCGCTACTGGAATGGGTGATGATGGCAAAGTTAACATACTCTCCCTGAGCCACGTCGGGCGTCAGTTCTATTTGCAGTCCTTGCTGCTTCTGTTCGTTTTCGTTCATTGTTTTTTTGATGATTAAAAGTATTTGGGGTGCAAAGATACACTTTTTTCTGTATTTACCCAAGTCTAAGCTGTGTTTTTTTCACAAAGCGGCTTTTCTGTCTGCCTCTGTCTGCCTCATGAAAATCTGTGGTCACATAGGAGGATAGCGGCTACCTGATGCCAAACTGCCGCACCACGGCACCCTGGTAGGTATGGACGGTGAGGCTCACGCTGTCGGCCTGCAGCTGGTAGAGGGGTATGCTGAAGAAAGTGCGCTGAGAGTAGTATTCGGGCACTCCGCCCTGGTCGTGGTAGAGACTAAGATGGAGCATCACAGTACCGTCGGCACGGGTCTGCAACGTGTCGGCAATAACGGCCAACCGATGGCGAGCATCCTCACGGTCGGTGGTGCCCACCTTCAGATAGAGGCCCACGTTCAAATATCGGCGCGTTTTTGCCAGCCAGATACTTTCCAACTTCACGGGATGGGTCTTCATGCCCTCCTTGAGACTGTCGCGGGGCACGATGGCAGCGGTGCCTATGCGTGTGGCCGAAAGGGGCTGTGCCTGGCGGCTGGCAGTTTTATTGAAGTAGAACAGAGCGCGGCAGAAGGTGTCGGTGGTCTGCGTCCACGTCTGCTGCAGGGGCGGTGCCAGCTGCAGCGTATCGCCGTCGTCGGTCGCGATATAGTCTACAAGCTGCTTCCCATCGATATGGGCGTCGACCATGTGGGCCTGCATGAGCGAGTAGCTGCCCTCGCCCTTGTCATAGGAATCGGTCGTACAGGCCAGCAGTGATAGTGACAATGCAACCAATATCCCAACAAGGGACCATGGCCGACGGCGCGGGGGGAATGGTGTTGCGGCTTGGGTCATTGTTGTGCGGAAAGATAGTTGCGTAGGGGGTTGGCATACATGGTGAGCATGCGTTCAAGGAGGAAGGCTTCGTCTTTGCCAGGAATGGTAATCTTGGCCAGCTGGCCCTTCAGGTATTGGTCGAAGCGCTTTTCGTGGGCATCGGTGTAATGGGCAGCATTCGTCCGGTTACCGTTCAGCCGGTCGAGGGCAATGTAGTTATTAGGGAAGAGCCGATAGCCTGTATGTATCTCACTGTCGATGCGCTGGGCCAAGGCAGCAAAGAACTCGTTCTTAGGCAGATTTTCCAATTTGGCAATCCAGTCGTTGACGGGCATGCCGCAGTGGTAGTCTACCCGCCCTTTGTAGCCGAAGATGCCCGTCTTCATGTTCTGCAAGTCGTCCTGCTTGCTCTTCTTGAAGGCGGGGTTGTCGCGTTTCTGCTGGAACTCCTGTGCCTTCAGATAGTCGCACGGATCATATTCATAGCTGATAGTGAGGGGCACCATGTTCAGTTCTTGAAGGGAGTTAAGGGGTAAAGGCTGAGCCCCTCCCATGGCCAGCATCTTCAACACCGACTGCTGTGTGCGGTCGTCGCTGTCCTTGGCACGACCCTCGCGCTGGGCAATCCAGATGTTCTCCTGCTTCTGCGTCACGGCGTAGTGTATATAGCGACTCATGAGCTGCGAAGAGCGCAGCATCTCCTTCGGGGTAAGGCCACGGCGCACGGTGAACGCCTTGTTCATGCGCACCAGACGCTTAATCCAGGGATAAATGAGCAGGTTGTCGCCAATGCCAATCTCGACCGTTGTGGGATAGCCAGCCTCGAAGAGGAGCACGTCGAGAAAGGCCGAGTCGAGCACTATGTCGCGGTGGTTGCTGATGAAAGTGTAGCGGGCCTGCGGGTTCTTGGCCAGCTTTGCATCGCTGAACGTGCAACCGTCGGTGTGTTTTCTGATGATGTGCTTCACGATGGGTTTCATGAACCGCTTCTGGAAGTCGAGCGGGGTCTTCACGCCAACGAAGGCCAACCGAAGCATACCACCCAGCAGACGCTGGGGCAGCCAGGGGGCGAAGCCGTGGAGAATGTGTTTGAACTGGCGGTCGTTCAGCAAATCGGTGAACGCCTGCTGCATCTCTTCTGGCTCATAAGGCCGAATGTCGTCAAACTCTTTTAATTCATCATGCATAATTCAGAATTGGTTTTCAATAATATCGGTCAGGACATCGCCCATATTCAACCCAGCGGCTCTCACCTGTTGGGGAATGAAGCTGGTAGCAGTCATGCCGGGAGTAGTGTTGATTTCGAGCATGGTAATATCGCCCTGCGGCGAAATGATATAGTCGACGCGAATGATGCCGTTGCAATGCAGAATGTCGTAGATGGCCGACGTTAGCTTCTGTGCGCGCTCGGCCTGCTCGGCAGGAATGCGGGCAGGGGTGATTTCCTCTACCTGGCCATTGTATTTGGCATCGTAGTCGAAGAACTCGTTCTTGGTGACCACTTCGGTTACGGGAAGTACCACTTCCTTGTCCTTGGTCTTGTAGCACCCCACGGTGATTTCGGTGCCTTCGAGGAACGACTCTATCATCACCTCGTCGCTCTCCATCATAGCCACACGCAGGGCAGCGGCCAGCTGGTCGGGCTTGTTGACCTTCGACACGCCAAAGCTGGAGCCGTCGTTGGCAGGCTTGACGAAGCAGGGCATGCCAATGGTGTCGATGATCTGCTTCTTGCTGATTACCTTTTCCTGCCCACGGCGCACCAGTACACTCTCGGCCACGCGCACACCATAGCCACGCAGATAGTTGTTGATGACAAACTTGTCAAAAGTCATGGCCTCGACCAGCACATTGCTCGTGGAATAGGGCATTCGAATAAGGTCGAAGTAGCCTTGCAAGATGCCATTCTCGCCAGGAGTGCCGTGGATGGTTATGTAAGCATAGTCGAAATAGTGGGTCTTGCCGTCGTGCTGGAACGAGAAGTCGTTCATATTGATTCGCTGGGTGGTGCCGTCGGGCATCTGCACATTCCAGTCGGTGCCACGCATTTCGACGATGTAGGCGTTGTAGCGCTCTTTGTCTATGAACGAATAGATGCCCTGAGCCGAGCGAAGCGAGACGTCGTGCTCGGAAGAGTCGCCACCGCAGACGATGGCAATGGTGCGTTTTGTTAGTTTCATAGCTGTTATTAAAAGTCCCTGAAGCAAGAGGGGTTGCGGTCTGGACAAGCGTTTCTCAGACTGTCTCTTTATATTAATTATTGTGTATGGGCTTCCTGCGCCTGTTCAGGTGCCCCTACCCCTAAGTATGGGGGCGAAGATAGTTTCTCCATTTGCTGATAAGTGCCTGCATGTCGTCGGGCAGGTCGCTGTTGAAGTCGAGCTGCTGGCCAGTGCGGGGGTGGCGGAACCCTAACGTGCGGGCATGCAACACCTGGCGCGGACAGAGCTTGAAGCAGTTCTGAATATAGGCCCGGTAGGAAGCAGTGCGCTCTCCGCGCAGAACCTCACTGCCGCCATAGCGCTCGTCGGCGAAGAGCGGATGGCCTATGTGTTTCATGTGGGCACGTATTTGGTGGGTGCGCCCCGTCTCTAACCTGCATTCCACAAGTGTTGTGTAGCCATAGCGCTCCAGCACCCGGTAATGGGTAATGGCAGGTTTGCCCGTTTCTGATTGAGGTGGAAACACTGCCATGCGCAGGCGGTCCTTGGGGTCACGGCCTATGTTACCCTCAATGCGCCCCTCGTCCTCTACAAAGTTCCCCCACACCAACGCTACATAGCTGCGATGGGTTTCGTGGTTGAAGAACTGTTTGCCCAGCGAGGTTTTCGCCTCGGGCGTCTTGGCCACGACGAGCAGTCCGCTCGTGTCTTTATCTATGCGGTGAACGAGCCCCACCTGCGGGTCATTAGGATCGTAGGTGGGCAGGTTTCTCAGGTGCCAGGCAATGGCATGTACCAACGTGCCATGGAAATTGCCGCAGCCCGGATGGACGACCATGCCCGCCGGCTTGTAGACCACCATGAGGTCGTCGTCTTCATAGCGCACGTCAAGGGGAATGTCCTCCGGTTCGATGGTCGTGTCGAAATGCGGGCGGTCAAGCATCAGTGTCACCACATCGGCAGGACGCACCTTGTAGTTGCTCTTGACCGGCTTTCCGTTGACATGAATGAATCCTGCCTCGGCAGCTGCCTGTATGCGGTTGCGCGTCTGGTGCTGCATGTGTTCAGACAGATACTTGTCGACACGTAGCGGCACCTGCCCCGCATCTACCTCAATGCGGAAGTGCTCATAGAGCTGTTCCTCGTCGTAAAAATCGTAGTCGTCGGCCATCGTCCTTATTCCTCATGACAGGAGTCTGTCATTATCAGTTCTCAACATTCACTTCCTCAAACTCGTCGACATCCTCTCCGGAAACAGCTACCGGCACGTCGAGCATCATGTCGTCGCCGTCCTCTTCTTCCTCATGGCCGTTGCCAATGATGAGGGTAATCTGCGACTCGATAGGCACCTGGTCGCCCGTTTGCAAGCTGCGTCCCTGACAAAGAATGCCATAGACCCAGTCGCGCTCACCATCGATGCGCTGAGGCTCTTGCATCTTGAAGCCCAGCGATGCCAAGCGAGCCTGTGCCTCGCGATAGCTGCTGTTATCAATCAGGTCGGGTATTTTCACCGTGGGCATCCGTGGCGAGTTGATCGTCACGTAGATGGTACGCCCTTCCTTCACATCTACGCCAGGCCCTGGTGTCTGGCTCAGCACACAGTTGGCGGGCATGGTCTTGTTGTGGCCAGAGTCCGTCACGACCACCATTAGTTTTTGCTGGTCGAGCAGCACCACAGCCTTGAGATAGTCCATACCTGTGAGGTCGGGCACGGTGATGCCCTCGCCATGATGTGTATAGGTGTTGAGACCATATTTGACCCCCATGCACAGCGCCACCACGACAATGACCATTGCCAACAAATGGAACAAGAGGTATCGGCTCACAAACTTGCCAAAGAATTCCTTAATGCTCATGAACAGTTCTGCTTTTTCTTTTTTATGGCGCAAAGATACAAAGAAAAGCTGTAACGGCCAAGGGATTATGGAGAATTAACAGAATTACAGCTAATTCATGCCGTGAAGTGTGCCACACTCCCCAATGCTCCGACCTACTTGGGCGTTTGCGTTTTTTAACCTTCGTTTCCGTATTTTTCCCTTCCTGTCTTTAAACCTTTTGAACGGCAATGCGTCATAATAGCAGAAAACAGGATAACCAACATAATATTAACAGTAGGAGCTCACACCTGTTCAGGATAACATCAGGATAACAGATGCAAGGTGGAAGGCCCCGAATAAAAAAAGGAAAGGACATGACAATGAAAAAGTTAGTGTTGACACTTATCGCAGTAACAACGATGACAGTGGCAGTGGCCCAGCCAAGAGGCCACAGACATGGAGAGAATGTTGAGAGCTACGAACTGACATTCGACATGCGCCGATTGGCAGTGAAGCTGGGTCTCACAACCGACCAGATGGAAATTGTGCGCGACATTCACGACAGCTACAACGACCGAGTGGCCGAAGCCGCTGCCACAAGAGGATTTGAACGCTCGGCCTTACTTCACAGCGCCGTAAGAAAAGACATTCGCGACATGCGCCACGTGTTGAACGACAAGCAGTTCCATACGTACATGGTACTCTTAGGAACCACACTCAAGAATCAGCATTTTCAATAGGAAACACAAATTCAGCGCCCACTGCCTCAAGTTGTAGTGGGCGCTGTTTTTTTGTGGAAACAAGCCACTCTTTGCGGAGAAAATCTTAAAAACACACAATTTTGCAGAAAAATCATGGCAGTTTCAAGAGAAATGCGTAATTTTGCAACTTATTATATAGCTTATATTGCATAAGGATGAAAATAAAAGTTGTGAACCGTGGCCACCAGCCACTTCCTGGCTACGCCACCGAACAGAGTGCCGGCATGGATCTAAGGGCAAACATCGACGAGCCTGTAATGCTGAAGCCTTTGGAGCGCCGTCTCATTCCCACGGGAATACATATTGCCCTGCCCGAAGGCTACGAGGCACAAGTGAGACCCCGCAGCGGCCTGGCCCTGAAACATGGCATCACCGTGCTTAACGCGCCTGGCACTATCGATGCCGACTACCGTGGTGAGGTTGGCGTGGTGCTCATCAATCTGTCGGATCGTGACTTTGTGGTCAACGACGGCGAGCGCATTGCCCAAATGGTGATTGCCCGCTATGAGAATGCAGAATTCATTGAGGTTGAAGCACTCGACGAGACGCAACGCGGCAAAGGCGGCTACGGCCATACAGGAGTGAAATAAGAAGAAAAAGCCAAGGGCGGAGAAGAAAGTCCGTGTGCGGCGGTTTCCCTGCCGCATCCACAAAGAGAAACGTGTGCGGCGGTTTCCCCGCCGCATCAAAAAAAATTTAGTTGAAATCTGAGAGTTGTGAATAGTGAATTGAAATATCTCTGGATAGTCGTGATGCTGGGATTCTGCCTGCACACGAAAGCCGACGACTATGAACGGCGGAGGGAGTATGACACCTTTTTCCTTGATGCCATGCTCGAACGGCAGAAAGGAAATGCCGACGCTGCCTTCGACCTGTTGCGTCGATGCTTGGAAATCGACTCCACCGCTTCAGAGGCGTGGTTTTATCTGGGTGCCTACTACTCCGAGATGAAGATGCAAGACCGGGCACTCGCCTACTTCACACGCGCCTCACAGCTGAGTCCAGACACACCCATCTACATAGAAACACTGGCACAGTCGCTCATAGCCCTTGAAAGGTATGGTCAGGCTGCCGAGGTTATCGAGAAGCTTTACAACATTGACAAGAGCCGACAGGAATTGCTGGAAATGCTATACCGGCTCTACTTGCAGACACAAGACTTCGAGAACGCCATTGCCACTCTCGAACGAATGGAAGCTATCGACGGGAAGAGCGAACGCATATCACTGGCCAAGAGTTCCATATACATGCAGCTCGACAACCGCGAAGCATCCCTCAAGGAAATCAAGGAGCTGTCGGAGCGCTACCCCAACGACATGAACTACCGTACGCTCTACGCCAACACGCTCATGATGGACGACCAGCGTGAAGAGGCCCGCAAAGTGCTCGTCGACGTGCTGCGCGAAGAACCCAACAATTACCGGGCACAACTGTCCATGCACACCTATTATATGGCCATTGGCGACAGCCTGCATGCCGACTCGCTTACGCACAGCATCCTGATCAATCCTAACACCTCGGATGAAGACAAAATCAGCATGCTCCGGCAGGAGATAGGCCATAGCGAGCAGACCAACGGCGACAGCACACAGGTACTCGCACTATTCCACGAAGTGCTGGCCCAGCCAAAGCCTTCGGCCACTATTGCCGAGCTCTGTGCGGCCTATATGAACCTGAAGAAAATGCCGCGTGACAGCATTGAACAAATGCTGCAACTGGCCCTGCAACTCTCACCCGACAATGCCTCGGCGCGCCTGCAACTTGTGCAATATGCCTGGGAAGACGGCAACGAAAACCGCATCATCGAGCTATGCAAGGCCGCACGGCAATACAATCCTGACGAGATGGCCTTCTATTATTATCAGGGTATAGCCTACTACCGAAAGGAGGATACCGACAATGCCTTGGAGGCCTTTAAAAACGGCATCAGCGTCATCACCGACGAGAGCAACCCCGCCATTGTCTCGGACTTCTACTCGGTTATGGGCGACCTGCTCCACCAGAAAGGCAGACAACAGGAAGCGTTTGCCGCCTACGACTCGTGCCTGCAATGGAAGCCCGACAACATTGGCTGTCTGAACAATTATGCCTACTATCTGAGCGAGCTGGGATGGCAGTTGGAACGAGCCGAGCAAATGAGCTACAAGACCATCAAGGCCGAACCGAAAAACGGCACCTATCTCGATACCTATGCCTGGATTCTCTTCATGCAGGAACGCTATAGCGAAGCTCGCGTCTATATAGAACAGGCCGTACAGAACGACACCACGAGAAGCGGCGTCATTCTGGAACATGCCGGAGACATACACGCCCTCTGCAACAATATGGACCAGGCATTGGAATACTGGCAGGAAGCATTCTTAAAGATGCCCGACAACAAACTCCTGAGAAAGAAAATCAAGAAGAAAAAATACATCAAGAAAAAATAGAACATGAGACTATCCGACTATGCAAAAGTAGGGCTTCTGGCCCTTACGCTGGGGTTCGCATCGTGTCACTCCAGCAAAAAGAGTGTGAAAGACAAAGACGTGGCTGGCGAGAGCGACCAACCGCCTATCGAGAATGCCGTAGCCCAAGACGAATTCATGAAGAAAGTCTACTCAACGGCATCTGGCCTTCAGTTCGTTTCGTCGAAAGTGAAATTCAACGTCGAGGTGGGTTCGCAATCCATCACCCTTACAGGCAATCTGCGCATGAAGCGCAACGATGTCATCCGACTGCAGCTCATGGCTTTCGGCTTCGTCGAGGCAGGACGACTGGAGTTCACCAAGGAGTATGTGCTCGTTATGGATCGTATCAACAAGCTGTACCTCAAAGTGCCTTACGAATACGTCGACTTCCTGCGAAGCAGCGGCATCAACTTCTTTACCCTGCAGGCATTGTTCTGGAACGAGCTGTTTATTCCTGGCTCTGAGAACGTCGACAAGAAGTCGCTCGACAATTTCACGGCCAATCTGGGCGGCGACGAGGTGGTCATCAGTCTCGACAAGCAAAAGGGGCGCATCAACTACAGCTGGTTGGCCAATGCCTCGACGGGGCGCATCAAGATGGCCAACATTATGTATCGCGACCCCATCAGTGGTAACACGCAGCTGAACTGGGACTACCGAGAGACAAGCCCACTGAACAACAAACTGTTTCCAAGCGATATGGAAATGACGCTCACCACGCCTAAGAAAGAAGTGAAACTCGGTGTGAAGCTAACCTATCTCGGCACAGAAAGCGACTGGGAAACACGCACGAACGTTTCTGACAAATACAAGCAGGTGACAATCGATGAAATCCTGATGCGCTTCATGTCGCTATAGGTTCGAGAATCGGAGTTTAAGGATTGAGGCGATGAACAGACTTGCCGTCTTCATACTATCATTGTTTCTGTCTTTGGCAACCCATGTCAAGGCAGAAACAGATATTGAATTCTCAACCCAGAAAGGAATCACGACACAGAAAAAGAAGCAGCAACCGAAAGCCAAGGCCAAGACACAGCAGACAAGAACAAAGTCAAAAGCCAAGACCAAACAGCCGACAGCGAAGAAGGACAATGAGACCATCTCAGGACTGAAAGCCCAGAAAAGCAAGGTGGAGCAGCAGCGCAAGGCCTCTATGAAAAAAAACGAGGAGCTGAAGCTGGGCGTGAAGCGGGGCATGGAAAACCTCATGGCCCTCGACACAGAGATTGCACGTCAGCGCAATACCGTCGACACCATACGCCGCGACATTTCGACTCTCGACGACCACATCAACCTGCTCGACAAGGAACTCATAGGCCTTGAGGCTGAACTTTCAGACCGTCGACAGCGATACATGAAGTCCATGCGCTACATGCACCGCAACCGTTCGGCACAGAGCCGCATGGCCTTTGTGCTGAGTGCCGACAACTTCAACCAGATGTTGCGCCGCATGCGCTTCAACCGTGAGTATGCCGCATTCCAGAAAGCCCAAGGAGAGGCCATCGTGGCGAAGCAGAATATAGTCACGCAGAAGCGCTATGAACTTAGCATGTCGAAAAAGCAAAAAGACACGCTCCTGGCTAAGGGTGAGCATGCTCAGCGACAGCTGGAAGGAAAGCAGACGGAACAGAAGGCCCAAGTAGAGAAGCTGAAACGCGAACAGAAGACCGTGCAGGCTCTCATAGAACAGCAGCAGAAACAGGAGGCCGAACTCAACGCCCGCATCGACCAGCTCATTGCCGAAGAAATAGCCCGTGAGAAGGCACGGTTGGAGGCCGAGGCTCGCCGCCGCGCTGCCGAGGAAGCTGCCCGTGAGAAGAAACGGCAGCAAGCTTTAGCCGAGCAGCGACGCAAAGAACAGCAGTCGGCAGCCGAACAGCGGGGCGGTTCTGGCAACCGTAAGACGTCAGAGGCCAACGACCGAAGCAACAAGGGCAACGACCGAAGCACGGCAGAAAACAGCCGCAGCGACCGGCGGGAAACAACCCGTTTCCGCATGCCTTCCGAGGACATCCGTCTCAGTGGTAACTTTGAGGCAAACCAGGGACGCCTACCATTGCCCATCACTGGGGCCTACCAGTTGATAAGAGGTTTTGGTACCTATTCGCCCGAAGGTCTTAGCAAAGTGCGCCTACAAAGCAACGGATGGCACCTGAAAGGGCAGTCCGGAGCACAGGCACAGTGCATCTTCGACGGTATCGTCAGCGGTGTCTATTATCAAGGGGGCAGCTATATTGTCACCGTGCGCCACGGGAAATATATCTCCGTCTACATCAATCTTGCAACCGTCAGTGTGCGAAACGGACAGAAGGTTACCACACGACAGGCCATTGGTCATCTGGGGGCCGACAACACCATGCAGTTCCAATTGCGCAACTGGAGCACCTTGCTCAATCCTGCCAAATGGCTGCGACGATAGGTCGAAAGCTGCAACTTCCCGTTCTGCATGTGGTTTGGACTACAGCCTTATGAGCAAACAAGCCAAGCTACTATTCTGCATATTTATACTGTCGGATTCTGTAAAATCTTGACAAACAGAAAAGGGCAAAATAGAACAGCAGAGAGCCAAGAATGACTCTTGGCGACAGTGAGAAAGCCACTTTACGATAACAAGAAGCCACTCACCAACAGCGGAAAGGTCACTCACCAAGACAATTGATGCTTCATTGCAGCACAATGAAGCATCAATTCCATCGCAATCAATGCCTAACCCGACCGCAACCAGGCATCAATTACACCCTAATTCAGTATCAATTGCAAGCCGGCTAAGCATTCTTCACTTCCAAGAAAAACATAACTCACTGAGAAACAGACGCTTCCAAAAACAATCAAACATCGCTGAGAATTGCTTATTTCGTCCTCATTTCCACTTTCATGACTAACAATTGATTCTCGCGAGAGTTCAGCGGATAATTATACAAAAGCACGTTGCATAAACATGCAGGCACGTAAAAGCGTCATCTCTTAAAGATTGGCGATAGTGTCAATATCAAGACCCGTATATTTGGCTATCAACTCTGCAGGCATACCGTCGGCCTTCATCTTCAAGGCATTCTCACGGCTGGCCTTTTCTATGCCCTGCGCCATGCCTTTTTCCATGCCTTGTGCCATGCCTTGTGCCATGCCTTGTGCCATACCTTGTGCCATACCTTGTGCCATACCTTGTGCCATGCCTTGTGCCATGCCTTGTGCCATGCCTTTTTCCATGCCTTTTTCCATGCCTTGTGCCATGCCTTGTGCCATACCTTGTGCCATACCTTGTGCCATACCCCGTTCCATGCCCTGTTTAAAGCCATGACGTATGGCGCCACGCTCGTTATACACAGCATCCCAGTAGTACTCGTAGGCATACATTTCCTCCTCGTTATAGGCCGACTTCTCCAGTATCTTCAGTGCTTTACTGGTATCGGGGTTCTCCAACAGTTCTGTGGGCACCTCATCGGTGTCACGGTCTATCTCGGTGAGGAAGCGAAGCCACAGCACGGCCATCTTCTTCTCCTTAATGGTTTGCGGCTTGAACTTCGGCAGTTCGACAAACACAAAGCGCAAACCTTCAATAATACGGTCACTATGCTCCACGTTGACGATGGCATAGTCATGGTAGAACTCATCGGGCCCAGCATCGAAGCCCACGTCATTGATGAGGTTCAGCGCATATACAGGCTGTAACAGCGAGTAGTCCTCACTGGTGCCAAGCTGCTTTACAACGGCCTTGGACGTGTTGAGTATGACACGCTGCTGGAACTCATTGTTCCAGTTCATCTGCATCTCCACAATGAAGTGACGTCCACCGGTCTCACGGCAGCGCACGTCAACCACACTGTTTTTCTTGCCTGGATTTTCAGGTACCATCTCAGGTGTCAGGTACTCCACATGTTCTATCTGCTTTCCCTCGTCAAGTGGCAGCAGAGCATTGAGCAGACTCATCACCAAGTCTTCGTGTTCACCGAATATCTTCTTGAAGGTCAGGTCGGCCTTCGGGTTCAAGTATTTTCCTTTCATCTTGCAAGATGTGTGTTGAGCTAATAAAACTGTTTATGTACCAAAAAGCACGGGACAAAGATACGAAAAAGTTGGGAATGAACAAAGTAACAGACCAAAAATTTCAGTCTATAGGGGCGAAAATGACAAAAAAGATGCAGATTCAGGTCTTTCATGACCTCAAACACTGGACTGCCAAGCCTGTGGTCATGCCCTGTCCTGCCAAATAGCGATTATAGCGTCACGCTAACGGCCTTTCCGTCATAGTCCACCATGCGGCCCTCTGGCGAATCAAGATTCAGGGGCTGCGGATGGTCAGGGGTGATGAGCACCACGTTGAAACGACGGTTTTCGAGCATGCCAGGGAACCGACCGCTTCGTTGGCCGAAGGTTACGGTCTTTTTCGTATCGTCATACAGAATGTCGATGGTGGCATATTCGCCATGCTCGTAGTTGTAATTGGTCCCCTCGTCCTCGTAGAGCGTAAACTGCGCATCACGACCGCTATATATATAAAGGTGTATCAGCTCGGCATCCTTCTCGTCACTCCATTCCATTGCAGGGCCGAAAGGAATGATGCTTCCTTCGGGCACAAACACGGGAATGCGGCCGTAAGGCGCACTAACTATTAATTTTCGATTTACGGATTTACCAATGAGGTTTGAGATTTGAGGTTTGAGAGTTGAGGATTGAGATTTGAGGATTGAGGATTTGTCTTCCCTTTCAATTATCTTCTCTCCCGTATAGAGGTCATAAAAGCCGCGCTGCTTTGGGAAGTAGACGCTGCGGTTACGAGCCTTGTACTCGCTGATGGGACAAGCCATAAGCGAAGGCCCGAACATCCACTGGTCCTTGATGTCAGCCACCTTGTAGTCACTGCCGAAATCCATGACCAGTGCCCGCATCATCGTATAGTCATGCAGATGCACCCATCCTGCCATGGAATAGAGATAGGGCATGAGACGATAGCGCAGCTGGTCGTAATAGGCAAACGACCGATAGGCAGGATGGTCCTCGGGAGCTATGTTCCAAGGTTCGCGCAGCGGCCACTGGCCATGCGCCCGATAGAGCGGCACGAAACAGCCGAACTGATTCCAACGGGTCTGCAGTTCTCGCCACTCCTTCAGATCCTCGTTCTCCTGCTTCGTTCGGTCGTAAAGCTGTTGCGCCTTGACGTAACGGTTCTCCACGCAGAAGCCACCGTTGTCCATGCCCCAGAAGGGCAGTCCTGAAAGCGAGTAGTTCATGCCCGCCGTCATTTGTGCGCGCATGTCCTCCCAACGAGTACCGATGTCGCCGCTCCAGGTGGCCGTGCTATAACGCTGCAAGCCGGCAAAACCGCTACGAGTGAGGAGGAAGACGCGGGGAACCTCACCCCCACCCTCTCTCCGACGGGAGAGGGGAGTATTCAGGCCGCGCTGTCCTTCGTAGATGGCCTGAGCATTAACAAGTGCGTAGGCGTTGAAGTATTCGGTCGACGTGCCGAGGGCCGTAGGGCCGCACAAAGCCTTCCGATACCACATGGGAGTGCAGTCTCTGACATTAGGCTCTGAGGCATCCATCCACCAAGCATCAATTTTAGCCCCCCCTACTGCCCCCGAGGGGGCTTCTTTAGAGACTTTCGTGTCCCCCTCGGGGGATGACAGGGGGGCTAATTGCCGCCAGAACATCTTCCTTGCCTTATCGCTGTAGGCATCGTAGAACGAGCCGACGTAGCCAGGGCCTACCCAGTCGTGAATATCGTCTTCTACGGCCTGATGATACATCCAGCCCTTCTTGTCCAAGGCCTTATAGTTATCCGTGTTCACATAGAACTTCGGCCAGACGGAAATCATGAAGCGGCCATGCATCCGGTGAACGGAGTCTATCATCTGCTGCGGGTCAGGATAGCGCGAGGCTTCGAACTGATGGCTGCCCCATTGGTCTTCGGGCCAGTAGTTCCAGTCCTGCACGATGTTGTCGATAGGCAGATGACGACGGCGGAACTCATTCAGTGTAGAGATTACTTCGCCCTGCGTCTTGTAGCGTTCGCGGCTCTGCCAGTAGCCCAACACCCATTTGGGATAGACGGGCGCACGGCCCGTCAGCGTGCGATAGCCCGAAATCACCTCGTCCATCGAACGGCCCGCAATGAAGTAATAGTCCATGTCCTGCGCCATCTCGCACCAGACGCGCAACTGTTGGCGATCTCTCAAAGTGGAAGGTGGAGCCACGCGAAGACCGCAGTAGGACACCGCTCCGTCGGGTTGCCACTCAATGCGCAACTGAACCTTTTCACCTTCGGGCACTCTGGCCGAGAACTTATAGGTGTTGGGGTTCCATGCCGTGCGCCAACGTTCGGGCACCACCAGCTCACCACCGATATAGACCTTCACATAACCGGCATAATAAAGAATGAAGTCGCGTGTGTAAGTATAGCTGCTTATCTTATTTGTGTTCTCTATAAAGCCTTCATATACCACCTTCGCGCCATTCAGTTCGAAACCTTTCGGCAGGTTCTTGATGCCGCCCTCGTCGTTTTTTTGCTGTTTGTCGGGCAGGTCGTACTCGAAATAGAGTGAGTCCTCGTCGCGAACGAGCGTCCGACCGTTGCGGTCGGTGTAAGTACCTGTCAGATGCCCTTCCCTACCCTGCTTGTCGTAGAGCTTAAAGGCACGGTTCAATTGCAGATACTCCTCGGACATACCGAAACGACAATAGCTGTAGGCATCCCAGAGAACGCCATAGTTCCGTACGCCACCGTCGCCTGTGCGGTTGTTGCCTATTACAAAAGGCACACTGACCTTGGTATTATACTGAAAGAGGTCTTCATTCTTCCCCTTCATGTTCAGTTCTTCCGACTGATGCTGTCCGAGGCCATAGAGATCATCGCCTGTGCCTTCAAATGTCAGCTGCCACGTCAGGCCGTGTCGTTGACGTTCGTTCACCTTGCCTGCGTCGACACCAATTTCACGGTCGGGCACCCGGTAGGACTGGAAGCGTTTGCCGTCGGCGGTCTCGCCAAGCAAGCGTGTGCCGTCCTTATCGAAGAAGGTGACGGCACCCGTTTCCTTGCTCACCGCGGCCTGCACCTCGGCAGCTTTCACGTAGACAGCGTCGGCATTTTCCTTCACATCATAGTGCGGCTTGGCCGTCTGCTCCACCACGATGAGGCTCTTCGGCTTCGCGGGCAGCTTGTCGGCACTGGTGGCCCGCACCCGTATCATGTTGTCGCCCACCACTTCGAGGCTCACCATCCGGGCTTCTCCGCCATTGGGGCGAATGGTCACCGTCTGACCCTTGCGTTCAATGGCCGAAGCCTCCTCCCTCGACGTTTCCTGCAGGAAAGTGGCTGTGGCCTGCGTCTGCAGCGCCCCTGTCAGCCAGAGTGCCGCCATCATCGTTTTTCTCATTGTCATAGCTCTTTTATCTTGTCAAGCAATGTCCATTATTTAAAAGTCGCCAGGGCCGTAGAGGCCGAATTCCGGGTCTTTCTCCGGCTGCCACGTGCGCACCTTGATGACGGGTTGCTTCGGATTGTTCACGTCTACCTCTAAATACAGATAGCCCTTGTCGCCATACGACGACGAGTAGTAGTCCTGTGCTATCTGAATGCCGTATGACTCGCCGCCCTTGCCCAGCTTCACCACATCGTTGTTGGCAAAGCGAATGTTGATGAACTCGTTGGAGCGGAAGCAGTTGGCCAGATGCTTCAGATACTGGTCTTTCGAATAGCGGTTCAGCTTCACGATCTTGTCGTTCAGGTACTGCTGGCCGTCGCCTGCACGTTTTTGCCGCTGCGCCACATGGCCCACGATGATGACGGCATCGTCGTCGAAGATGGTCTCAATATAGTCCTGCCGCTTCAGGGCGTAGGCCGTCTTGTAGTTCTCCAGGAATGCCATGAGCACCTTGCGCGCCCGCTCGCTCCACACGCCCTTGTTCAGTATGTCGTCTTCGGCGGCCTTGCCCAGTCCGAAGGCTATGTTGCTTATTTTCCTGTCTCGGTCGAAGGTGAAGACGAGATCTTCTACAAAAGACTTGCGCACCCCCTTGCTAAACGCGAACGATGCTCTCACGCCCCGCGCCGTCACCTCGCCGTCCTCACCGTTATAGAAGATGGGCTGTGGCTGCCCTATCAGCTTCACGGTTCCATACTTGAACAGCAGGCGATTGAAGATGTCGAAGCCCTCAGTGGTAAAGAGGCTCCTCACCTCGCCGGCCTGCCTCTTGCCGACGGCCGCCAGCACGGCGTCGAGCTTGCGGCCATAGTCGGTGGCCGTTGCCTCGCCGATGGCCGTGGGCTTGCTGCGCATGTCGGCATTGCTGCGGCCGAAGCTCTCGTTCGAGGCAAAGGCATCGCCAGTCACGGCCGAAGCGTCGACGGTGGTGTATGCCTTGCGCATGGCCCGACTGCCCACCACGGCCAGCACCGCCTCTATCTCCTTGTCTATATGGGCCTCGCTCTGGTACTCATACTCGAACTTCAGCTGGTACTTCGTACTCTGGTTGCCACGGGCCAGCTCCAGTATGCCGGTGCCGCCGTTCGCGCTGTTGATGGCACTCCAGTCGCGCCCGTCGAAGTAGGTGTAGTCTACGCTGGCCACGGGCCGTCCACGAAAGGCCACCGACAGCTCCACATCGTCGCCCGTGCGGCGCTTCACGGTGACCTTCAGGTCGTCGAACACGCGGTTCATCTGCTCCGGAATCCAGTTCATCAGCAGGTGGCGCTGGCCCTCCTCGTCGGTAAATGCCGCCTCGTTCGGGTATTGCAGCGAGCTCACCAATGCCAAGGCCCAGTAGTAGTTGCGCAGCGCAACATCGGCCTTGCCGTCGGCCTCGGCTTGCAAGGCCTCGCCCACCATGCTGACGGCCTTGGCCTGCCGGCTCTCGAAGATGCGCTTCAGTTCCGTCTTCTTCATGTAGCGGCCCACCACGGCGTCGGGTTCGTTCTTCACCGTGATGCGCTCGGCGTTGGTCAGCGTGGCCTGCGAGTAGGTCTGCAGACGGCTGCGCACGTAGGTGTGCTGGTCGGTTTTCTGGCCGTGGGTGTGCTCTTCGTTGCCCATGTCGAAGTCGTCCTTCACGTGGGTGGCAATGCGGCTTATCAGGTCGGCCAGCGCCATGCGGTCGGCTTCGGCCACGGTGCTGCCCCAGCCCTCGCCCCAGATGTAGTCGCCGCTCGCCTTGATTTCGTCCCACGACTGGGCGCTGCCCAACTGTGGCAGTAAAACAATGCAGAGGAGAAAGAAAAAGTGCTTCATGTTATTCTCTTTTCTGTTTTTTACCTGCAAAGTTACAGTTTTTTCAGGAAAACGGCAATGGTTTCAGGAAAAAAATGTAACTTTGCAGCCGACAAAGACGAAAAACCTGAAATGATGAAACAAATAGCCACCACATTTTTGCTCTTGCTCTGCGCCATCGTGCTGCAGGCACAGTCGATTGCGGTCGAGAGTTTCCGCATGGACCAACACGACACCACGGCCAACACCACGGGCACCATCGTGCTCGACCAGAACGGCGAGAAGTGCGCCCTCATCAAGGTAGAGACTATGCAGACGGGCTTCTCGTTCGACGCCGGCTCCTTGGGCATCGTGAAGACCGAGCAGAAGGTGGGCGAGATATGGGTCTACGTGCCGCAGGGCGTGAAGCGCCTCACCATCAGCCACCAGCAGCTCGGCGTACTGCGCGACTACGACCTGGGGCAGAACCTCCAGCGCGCCCGCACCTACATCCTGAAGCTGACCACGGGCGAGGTGCAGACCATCGTCCGCCAGGCGCGCACATCACAGTATGTGGTGTTCCAGCTCACGCCGGCCAACGCCGTGGTCGAGCTCGACGGCGAACTGCTGCAGACGACCGACGGCACGGCCATGAAGATGATGCGCTTCGGCACCTACGACTACCGTGTACAGGCACCCGACTACAAGACTGAGGCGGGCAAGGTGACGGTAAGCGACCCGAAGCAGAAGCACGTGGTCACGGTGACGCTGAAGCCAAACTTCTCGCAGGTGACGCTGCAAACAGACAACAACGCCGAGATCTGGGTGAACGGCCAGCGCCGTGGTGCCGGCACCTGGACGGGCACCCTCGGCGCGGGCACCTACGAGCTTGAGACGCGACTGGCCGGCCACCGCCCGCAGACCATCACCCGCGACATCGTGGCCACCGCTACGCCCCAGACCATACGCCTACAGGCACCCACGCCCATCTATGGCGAGGCCGACATCAGCAGCACCCCCGCCATGGCCGACCTCTATATAGACGGCAAGCCTGCCGGCCAGACGCCCCAGCTCCTTTCGCAGCTACTCGTAGGCCAGCACTCAGTGCGCCTCTCGCGCAAGGGCTATGCCGACTATAGCGGCACCATCACCGTGAGCGAGGGCGAGACGGCACAGCTGCAGGCCACGCTCAAGAAGACTGCCGACGCACAGCCGCAACCCGCCATCGGCAGTGCCGACGACGGCCAGCAGCGCCGCACCTTCACCGTCGACGGCGTCAGCTTCACCATGATCCGCGTCGATGGCGGCACCTTCCAGATGGGCGCAACCGCCGAGCAGGGAAGCGATGCCTATGACGACGAGAAACCAGCCCACCAGGTGACGCTATCCTCCTATTACATGGGCGAGACCGAGGTGACGCAACAGCTGTGGCAGGCCGTGATGGGCAGCAATCCCTCCAGTTTCAAGGGGGCGCAACGGCCTGTAGAGAAGGTATCCTGGAACGACTGCCTGGAGTTCGTGCGCAAGCTCAATGCCAAGACGGGCATGCGGTTCCGCCTGCCCACCGAGGCCGAGTGGGAGTATGCCGCCCGTGGGGGCAGCAAGAGCCAGGGCTACAAGTATAGCGGCAGCAACACGCTGGGCAGCGTGGCCTGGTATACCGACAACAGCGGCAGCACGACCCACGACGTGAAGACGAAGCAAGCGAACGAGCTGGGCATCTACGACATGAGCGGCAACGTCTGGGAGTGGTGCAACGACTGGTATGGCAGCTATAGCAGCAATGCACAGACCAACCCTACCGGCCCTACAAGCGGGTCTAGCCGCGTGATCCGTGGGGGCGGCTGGTCCAACCGCGCGAGGAACTGCCGCTCGTCGCGCCGGGGCAACAGCACGCCCGACCACAGCTACGGCAACCTCGGGCTGCGCCTGGCCCTCTGAGTTACAACTCTTTGCTCCACAGGGTTCTAAGCCAAACGAGCTTGCTCCTTTCAGTAAAGACAGAATCACACGACGGCACACACTGTGTGAGGTTATTACGGTTTGCATAATCATTCATTTTGAGCCTTTCCGTGACCCCATCTGAAATTCATGCTGAATTCCGGCGCAATTAAGCCCAAATTGTCGGGTAATTCAGCATGAATTGAAGCTTAATTCAGTACAAATTGCAACGTACTGATAATCAAGTGGTTAAAAAGTTATTACAGCTGTATATATTTACATATCTTCCATCGACAGCCCTTTGTAGGCAATCTCATAGTTCTTGAACTGATGTGTTGCCTCCATGAACACCTCTGCCTTCTGCTTTAGCACACCTATGCTGATTTCGTCCTTCTGCCGTTTAATCTCAAAGAACGTTGCACTGTCCGACAACTCGTCCTCGCCAATCATGTCAATTTCGTTCTCCCCCTTTCTATCCCACCAGCGGCCCAGACGGGTATATTCCTCCGATTCCATAGCCACACGGTGGAAATACCGCTCCAGCATGAGTCCGCTGAAGGTATTATAGTCACGACAGATAATCTCCTGTAGCTTGCCGTAGTTCTCAATCTCAATGATATAGCTGTACTTAAAGATAAAACGGAACCAGAAGGAGTAGAACACGTCGTCCAGCTCATAGCGCACGTTTTTCGTGGTGTTCTTCTCAAACAGAGGCTGGCGCTTGGCTATCAGCTCATAGTCCTTCTCCAGATTCGTCAGATAGCCGCCCACTTCCTTTCCTACCACATCCTCAATCTCGCTCCGAGTGTTTTTGCCTCTCGCAATACACGACAGAATGGAGAAGTATGTCCCGTAATCCTTTCCAAACTCCTCAATCAAGTTGTTTTTCCCCTCCGTCAGGAAAGTCGAGTTGGCACTTATCATGTGTCTGATCATACCATCCTTATCCACTGCACCGGCATCCACCAGTTGATTCACATATTTAGCCACGCCACCAGTAAAGGTAAACATCGCCAGCAGGTCCTCCTTGCTATAGTCAGGCTTTGCGTCGGCCATGATCTGTTTCAGTACAGAGGGCTTAAAAGGTTTCACTCTCAATTCGCCAGTATTCCGGCCATACAGAGGTTCCTTTTTGTCCTTGAATATTTTCTGCATCATCGAGTAGATGCTGCCGCATACGATGAGATTGATGTGTGATGTCTTCTCGTACTCGTCCCACACATTCTGCATCTCGCTGAATACGGCCTTGTTCACGCGGTAGAAGTCCTGGAACTCGTCTATCACCAAGGTGAAGCTTCGCGTCTGCGACAACTGCATCAGGTAGCGGAAGATGTCGCTGAAGTGTCGGCTGCTGCCCAGTGTGGGTATGCCTAACTTCTCGCTTATTTCCTCCAGATACACCTCGCAGAGGTCTGCCTCTGCTTTCCTTGCCACAAAGAAATACACGAAAGGTGCATCTTTGTAAGCCTCTCGTATCAGTGTCGTTTTGCCGATTCGCCTTCGACCAGTCACTACCGTAAAGCGAGCCGCTGTTTCAGCCATTCCCCGCACTTCCCGCAGGAAGATGATCTCCTTTTCTCTGTCGTAGAATCTCATATCTCAATTCTTTTTAATCAGAAACAGCCATTTCCGAAACGGCCATTTCGGATGCAAAGATACTAATTATTTATTGAATAAAGTCTTTTTCGTTATCAAAATTATAAATGATTATCCGCAATCATACCACTAGCGCCCCAAAGGGGCAGAATACTCTTAGCCCAGGGCAACGCCCTGGGTTGAAGGACGG
>CAJONO010000132.1 GCA_905235905.1 uncultured Prevotella sp. | reverse complement strand
TTTATCGGCGACATCTTTCAGGACTATGCGGAGGGAATGGCCATTTTGGCATTATGTTTGCTGATTAGATTTTGGAGTAATTACAAGAATGCATAAAAACAGATACATATACATCACATTGCTCGCCGTATTGGGCTTCAATATGGAAAGCCTGCACGCGCAAGATAGTATAAAGTATGCGCCACGACTGGTGGTCAACATCACCATCGACCAGTTGCGCAGCGACTACCTCGAGGCCTTCACGCCCCTCTATGGCAAAGGCGGATTCAAACGGCTGTTGTCTGAAGGACTGGTCTACGATAATGCCTCCTACCCCTTCTCTTCCATCGACCGTGCCTCTGCCATCTCGTCAGTCTTTACGGGTGTCTCACCTTATTATCATAGTATTGTAGGCGAGAAATGGCTCGACAAAGAAACCCTCCGCTCTGTGCTCTGTACCGATGACAAGCGCAAACCCGGACAAGACTCTCCCGTACAGATGCAGGTTTCATCCATCTGCGATGAGTTGAAGGTAGCCACCGAAGGACAGGCAAAAATTTTCGCCATCGCACCACAGAAAGATGCAGCTATTCTCTCTGCTGGTCATGCGGCCGATGCCGCCTATTGGATCGACGACTATAGCGGCCAATGGAAAACATCAGAGTATTACTTGAATGCTTTGCCTTCATGGGTGGTGTACATCAACCAGTTACAATCACCTAACGCAAAGATACAATCACAACAGTGGGAGCCTGTTTTTCCCTTGGTTGGCACATTTAATTACTACCAGCACATTGGCGACCAGAAGCCCTTCAAACACGCTTTTAAAAACGAAAGAAAATTCATAGAATACAAAGCTAGCGGATTGGTGAATACCGATATAACCGACCTGGCCACGCAATGTGTCACCAACCACGCGTTGGGATATGACCGCGTAACAGATATGCTCTGTCTCACCTATTATGCAGGCACCTATGATCATAAGCCTGTGTCAGAATGTCAGATGGAGCTGCAGGATACCTATGTACGTATCGATCGTGAGCTGTCGCGTCTTATCACCGCGCTTGAGCAACGTCTGGGTGCTGGTCATGTATTGTTCGTGCTCACCAGCACAGGCTACAGCGATGTGGAGAGTGCCGACTACGAGAAATACCATATTCCCTCGGGCATCTTCTACATCAACCGCACCGCTAATCTGCTCAACATGTACTTTGGCGCTATCTACGGACAGGGCCATTATGTCGAGACCTGCTTCAGCAACGAGATCTATCTGAACCATAAGCTGCTGGAGTCGAAGCGCATCAGTCTGACCGATGCCACACAACGCGCTCAGGAGTTCATCTCTCAGATGTCGGGTGTGCGTAATGTCTATACGTCGCTGCAACTGCTCAGTGGCAACAACCTGCAGATCAGCAAGATCCGCAACGGCTTCAACCCCGAGCGCAATGGTGATATTCTCATCGAAGTGTCGCCAGGCTGGCAGCTGCAGAACGAGAATACCAAGGAGGATTATCTCTCCAGAGCCTCTTTTGTACAATTCCCCATTATCATATTCGGGGCAGGCACGAAGGCAGAGCGCGTGAAGACGCCTGTCACCATCGACCGCATCGCCCCAACCATCGCGAAAACCATTCGTATCAGGGCACCTAATGCCTGCTCGTCAGAACCGTTGTTCTGATTCCACAGAACTATTGTTCTGCCATTTTCTTTGGTGGTTACGAAAATTATTCGTAACTTTGCACCCGTTTTCAACAAATTGTAAATTGTAAATCGTAAAATTGTAAATTATAATATGAATTTCAACAAGATTTTAAAGTCATTGTTTGGCGACAAGTCGTCACGCGACATGAAACTGATTCAGCCGCTCGTGGAGAAGGCAAAGACCTTTACCCCACAAGTCGAAGCCATGAGCAATGACGAGCTCCGTCAGCGTACAAAGGAGCTGCAACAACAAGTACAGTCGTCTGCCACAGAGCAGAAAGCAAAGATTGCCGAACTGAAGGCTACCATCGAGAACACGCCTATCGATGAGCGTGCAGACATCTTCGCACAGATCGATAAGATCGAGAAGGAAGTGCTGGAGATTTACGAGAAGGCCCTCGACGAAGTGATGTTCGAGGTGTTCGCCATCGTGAAGGAGACCGCCCGTCGCTTTGCAGAAAACGAAGAAACCATCGTCACCGCTACCGACTTCGACCGTGAGCTGGCAGCCGATCCCCGTAAGGACTTTATCACGATTGATGGCGACAAGGCCATCTACCATAACCACTGGACGGCAGGCGGAAACGACCTGAAATGGGAGATGATCCATTACGATGTACAGTTGTTCGGTGGTGTCGTCCTGCATCAAGGTAAGATTGC
>CAJONO010000131.1 GCA_905235905.1 uncultured Prevotella sp. | reverse complement strand
GGGAGTTCGCGGATGCTATATGCAATTTATAAAACATACCCAAAACGTACTATACGGTTGAATATTCAAGGACTCCGTAGCCACTCCCCTCCCATGTAGGGGAGGGGTCGGGGGTGGGGTTAGAAACTTAAAACAATTAGTAACAACATTAGTGCATGATGACCGCCGGCGCGATCGTCGCTCCATAACAGAGAGTGCAAAGCCCCCCGGAAAAGCCAGAGAGAGGTACATTGTGAGAAATAAAATTTTTTTTGTCTATTTTGTTGTTTTATTGTCATTCTTATATCCTATCTTATTACAAAGGCTCTGTAACGCCATTACAAAGGCTCTGTAACGTCATTACAAAGGCCTTGTAACGCCATTACAAATACCTTGTAACGTCATTACAAAGGCCCTGTAACCCGAAGCAGCGTTTGAACTCACTCTCGAAGTTCGGGGTCAAGACATCATGACCCATTGCCTCACGAATCTCTCGCATCGTCCAGAAACGCCCACCATCCAGTTCTTCAGTCGAAGGACGTATCTCGCCATCGTAAGTAGCTCGATGAACATACACCAGCTCACGCTCTCGCTTACTTTCAAACACATACTTGTCGACAAACTCTGGCGTGAAGTCGGTAATGCCCAATTCCTCACGGACTTCACGACGTAATGCCTCTTCTGGAGTCTCACCATAGTCTATGTGTCCTCCAACGGCTGTGTCCCATTTCCCAGGCTGTATGTCCTTCCACTCAGGTCGCTTCTGCAGATAAATCTCGCCCTTGGAATTGAACACATGAAGATGCACGACGGGATGAAGCATCTTTGAACCGCTATGACACTCGCCCCTTGTTGCAGAGCCAATGACCTTTCCGCTTTCGTCTACTATCGGGAATATCTCTTGTTGATTATCCATAAGCGATTTGTTCGTCTTTCCCATGTTTAGTTGTTTGGCGGTGTTTGTCTTCCGACGATTTTCTTGCCTCCCTGACGGATGTAGATGCCGCCCTTGGGGAGTGACGTGGGCAAAGAAACCCTGCGCCCCGTGAGGTCATACCATTCATTTGTGACGTTACGATTAACTATTTTCTCAATGCCGTCGGTAGTTTTGGGCGTGAGCACAACGTTGTCGAAACCGATGAGCTTCTCCGTACCGTTGTAGTTGTGCATGGCTGAGAGACGGATGGTGGTGGAAGCCACACCGTCGCTGGTGAACTCGACAGAGGCCTGCTGCCACTGCTCCTTGTTCTCAAGCGAGGGGGCGGTGACGGTAGGCCCGTCCTGCGTCTCGACGCTGATGATGGCATCGCCGCCCAGACCGCTCTTCCACAGGTCGGTGGTGAGGGTATAGATGCCTTCGGGCAGGAGCAGCTCCTGCGTGAGGGTGAGGGTGGAGGTGCCCCAGTTCTGCCGCACCCAGTAGGTCTGCTTGCTGTCGGTCGACGGTGCGGGCAGCGAGGCGAAGAAACGGTCGAAATAGTAGTCGCCGCTCTTCAGGGCGGTGAGGTCGTTCTCGTTGCGCGAGGTATAGTCGATATTCCATCCTTCGGGCATGTAGATAGCACGGTCGCTGCTCACGCCGCTACCTTCCATCGGGGTGTAGGCACCTTCGAAGTTGCCGTTTTGCAGTTCGCGGGGCAGATTGTGATTGCGCTTCCGCTGCATCTCCTTCAGCACTTCGGACTGCTGGCGCTGGATGGTGATGGGCGAGTGGCAGACATATTCTGTGCTGACGTAGGGACAGTAGTGATTGAACGGGGTGTAGGTTCCGTCTTCGTACCAGTCAGCATAGGTCTCGACGGTGCCGCTTTTCAAGCCTGCTATCTCAATGACCTGATCGACAAAGCCGTTGCGATAGGTGGTGAGGGTGTGGCCGTCGTAGGTCACGGTGAGCACCCAGCTGGTGAGCAGGGTCGGGTGGTTGTCGCCGTTGGTGCCGCTGCTGTTGTAGGCCCAGTTGTCGCTGGTGAGCAGGCGGTTCTGACTGCGATAGACCTTGTCGCCGATGGTAATCTCAGGCCGCTGGTCGTCGGCATTGATGCTGTAGCGGAGGAAGGTGTTGGGGAAGTTGCCCACGGTGAAGAGTGTGCCCTTGTAGTCCGTGGCGTTCATGTAATAGCCCAGGGTCAGTGTGCTTCCACCGCCTCCGAAGCAGTAACAGGTGGGAACGGCAACGCCGTCGGGCATTTTCGTTGACTCTTCCTGCCAGTCGTAGTCGCACATCATACGGGTGGGATAGCCCTTGGGATAGTTCTTGTTGACCATCCAATAGTAGTAGTCGCCGTTTATCCATGCCAGCCGCATGGGCGAGTTCTTCGAGCCAGGAATGACGTAGGGACGGGCGTTGTTCTTGGGCGAGTCCTTGGTGAGCTGCTCGGACGAGGTCACCTTGCCACTGTCGTCAATGGTATAGCGCCAGATCTCATAGACTCCATCCTTGTTGAACTGGCCGTCCTTGGTGGGGATGCTGAGGTAGAGGTCGTTGATGTTATCGGGATCTAAACTCATGCCGCCGCTGTAGCAGCGCTCGGTCTGGTTCCAGTTCTGGTGGAAGGCATGACCGCCGCTGGCCACCTTCGTGTTCTTCCACGCGGAGCCGTTCCAGCGGGCGTACCAATACACGTGGGTGGTCTTGCCATCGTCGATATGGGGATAGGCAATGACGGGATGCTCCTCGCTGTCGAGGGCAATCTGCCACACCCAGTTGCGGATGCCTGCGGTCTTATCGACGATGGTGGCAGGATAGCTGCTGGCGTAGGAGTCGGTCTTGCTGACATTGAAGGCACCGTTCTGAATCACGCTCAGCTGCTTGCCGTTGAGGTCGCGCAGGATGGGGCCGTTGCCTTGGTTGATGTCTATGACATTGAAGTAGAGCCAGTCGGGCATTTCGTTGTCGGGGTGGCCCGTGGTGTAGGCCAGGTAGATCTTGTCCTTGCCGTTCGACTGGTACTTGGCGTATGGACGTGCGCCTGTCGACTGCACGATTTGCTTCGGTCCGAAGTCGAACTGGCAGTTGTCGGTCTCGTCGGGCAGGGTGAGCCGTGCGATGGTGGGATGCCAGCCGATGCCGCGCCAGCAGAGGTAGATATGGTTGGGATCGTCGCTCAGAATGAAGGGCGAGGGGTACGTCGTGTTGTTGGCCGTTGTCAGGTATTTCTCGTCGCCTAAGGCTGTGATGTCACCAGGCTTCTTAGATATGCGATACCAGATCTTGGCCTCGTCGGTGTGGCGTGTGTAGAAGATCATGATGCGCTCGTCGGGCAGTACGAGAAAGGTGGGGTTGTTGTGGTCGTCGGGTTGGAAGTAGGAACGCACCAGCACGTCGGTCTTATGCCCCGAGAGCCAGTCGTACTGCGTGGCCTTGACATTTCCGTGCACGTCGATGTAGCCCAGATAAGTGGCGTTGATGGTCTTGGCCTCGTTCTCATAGTGCAAGGCCCTGGGGTCGGCAAACCAGCACCAGGCACCTTCCTGTGCCACCACGTTCGATTTGTTGTTCTCGGTTGCGATGCTCGTTGTCCACGCCGCGGCCACCAGCATCAGTGTCGTTAGTAGTTTTTTCATTATGTCAGTTGTTTTTAGTCGCTTATAGGGGTGTTTGTCGTTTGCTGTTACAAAGGTACGTCTTTTTTATGAATGCTGCAAGAAAAAGCAGGAAAACTGATGCGCGACTTCAAAAAAATAGTGGAAATCAGGAGTCGCTCTTCTGATTTCCACCGATTTTCCCTTGCTTGTCTTATGCCCTGTTAGTACGGACGTATTACTTTAGCATCCGAACTGGAGTCATACACACACGGTGTATTCCTATTTGCAAATTTTGTGTCAAACGCTTTAGAATGTATAGCCGACAGTAATTGCCGTTGTCTGGATTTTCGACTTGTAGGCAATCTCGGAGAAGTCGTTCCCATACGAGATGCCTGCCATAAAGTTCTGACCCAGACGAGCCTTCAAACCAATCTGCCATCCAAGTTGTAAACGCTTCCATGCCTTTCCGTCAAGAAAGTCGAGGTCGTCCATATCGCTATCGCTGAAGACATCATATTTCTCGCTATAGTCGTTTGCTTCATATTTCAATGTGCCCGAAAGATTGTAACGAAGGGTAATGCCTACAAACGGGGCCAAGCTGATGCTGCTGTTGGGAAGTTCGAAACAGTAGAGAATATTTACTGGAACTTTTGCCGACCAGAAAGTGATGCTTTGGTCGACGTTCAGTTTTCCATAGCCGTCAACATAGGCGCTTTTGGAGTCGGAATACTTCGCATACTGCAAACCGATTCCTGCTTCCAAAAAGACAGGAGCCCCCTGAGACACACAAAACGCATGACTATAGCCTGCCGAAAAACCAGTCAGCGACTCGTCGTCGGCTCCTTTAGCGTCATATTTCATCTTGATAGGGTTGTATTCCACCCAGATAGTGCTCCAACCGTCGGTATTAGCGGTGATCTGCGAGTTGTTTGATGAACTGTTGGTGAACTGTGCGTATGCACCTGAACTAATAGCCAGCAATGCGGCTACGGCAAAGAATTTGATTCTTTTCATAATCATGAGTTATTTTTAGTAAGACAAATAGTTAATATGCAAAATCCATACGCCAGACATTGGCATTGCCCGATGAAGACCCGCGTTGCGATATAAAGTAGATATACTTGCCGTCCTTGCTCCATACGGGGCTGATGTCGTCGGCAGCATGATGGGTTAATTGTAGCATTTGTGTTCCGTCAAAACGACAGGCAAACAAGTCGGTATTGAGATACTGTTGATTTCCATTTGTCAGCGCATTGCTGCCCACAAATAGAATCCATTTGCCGTCGGGCGAAACACTGGGTGTGGTGAAACTGCGTGAGGGGTCGCTGACGATGCATTCTTCTACTCCCGTTTGGTAATTGACTCGCCATATCTCACCTCGGCCTTCGCTATTGGTTCGACAGCACAAAATGCAACTCTGATCCTTGACGGGACAAGGATTCAGTCCTTTCGTATAGCTTGACAGAAAGTTGCTGCCTATGTCATATCCCCAAACGCTTGCGCCGTTATTCTCAAGACGGGCAAAGAAAATGTTCTTCATGTCTGGGGAATATACTGGCGAATAGTCTTTGTTGCCGCTTGTTATTTGGCGGCATACATATCCGTTTGAGGCACTTGTCTGGAAAATCTGGTTCAATTTGCCGTTGGTCTCAGAGAAGCAGATGTTATTTCCGTCAGGTGAATAGGAAAAGTCGAGAACGGCCTGGCGATTCGTCCTTTGTACGGATGCCCCTTGCTTGTCAATGTCTTTGATGAAAATATTGGTGGTGTTGCTTCTGAATGACAGATATGCCAATTGGGTTCCATCAATAGAGATGTCGAGAATGCGGTTGGAAAGCCAATTGATGCTTCTGCCTATCCTTCTCACCTCTGGCATGCACACATAATCGTTGTCGGTCGTAATTTGAGTGAAGTTAACACCAGATTCCTCGTTCACTTGAACAACAGAATAGTCTACTTGTGCAATCATTGCAACAGGTGCTAACGCTAAAAGAGACAATAGATACCTTCTGTTCATTTTGCTTATCAGTTTTGGTCATCAATAAAGGTAATGCAAAAGGTTTGGTCATAAAGAAATGGCGTGGCCATTCTTATGCACTTAACCTAAGGGGCAGACCTCGGAATTGGAACCCCTCTCACCTAATAAGAATGCTCCACGCCACAAGGACGTGTGCATAGCTATATAAAGGTGATAAGGGCAATGCCTTTGGAAGGTCTTTCCCTTTGCTTCTTACATCGAACTATTCCAAAACAGATTTCCGAGGTCTTTTCGGCTAAGTGCGAAATAATAAGCTAATGCATCTTCGAAACCGGATTTCTCCCCGATTACGTGTGCAAAATTACTAATTATTTTTCAAATGCTCTCATTTTTCTTCAAAAAAAACATAATAGAAGGTGTTTTTTTCTGAAAATTTCTGAAAACTGGGGGGAGTGAATATGTTTCAAGGCAGAAATAGGGTGGAGAAGAAACAAAACGCCCCTCCCATTTGGGAGGGGCAGGAGGGGGTGTTTCTCCCGTTTGGGAGGGGTAGGGCTTAATACCAGCGTGGGTCGCCGGGAGTGGGTTTCGAGGAGCCGCCTAAGTCGCTGGTAGTGATGGTGAAGTCGCTGGTCATCGGCGACTTGAAGGTCTCGACGGTAGTGGTGCTGAGCGTCTCGGAGGGGAAAGCAGCCTTGGGCGATGGATCCTCGTCAGACAGGGGCTGCCACAGCAGGTCTGTCGTGACGTAGATGTCGGTGCATTCTGGTTGCACCGAGCCGCTCCAGCCACTGATGCCAGTGGTGGCAAGCTCTTCTTTGTTGCGACCGGCGAGACCGACGAGACAGTTCTTAAAGACGAACTTGTCCTTGAAGCTGGTCCAGTTCTTCGAGTTGAAGTCGAAGAAGGGCTTGGCATCGGCTATACAATAGACGAAGGTGCAGTTCTCTACGACGAGCGAGTTGGGCTGGTGGTCGGCATCGGGCTTGCTGCCCACGAAAGTCTTCTCGGCGTTCGACACGGTGGTGTTGGTCATCTTCACGTTGAGGATGGCTGCCTTGGCATTGTCGGCATTGGTGATGCCATAGCCGCTGATAGAGTCGATGATGCAGTTGTCAATGACGACGCTGTCGATGGTGGCAGCAGTCTGTATGCGACAGATGCCTCGCTTGTACTTGATGCTACAGTTGAAGAACTTGATGATGCTCATGTCGCCGCCCGACTGGTTGAAGTTGAAGATGTAGGTGCTGCCGTAGTGCTGGTCTTGCGTACGGGGCTTCGCTTCGGAGTCGGTGAAGTCGATCTTGCTGAAGGTCATGCCGCCCACCTTTGAGCTGGCTGCCGAGCGGAAGTTGCCTTCTACGCACAGCTGTGCGTTGCCGGCCAGCGTAAGTCCTGTGGTGAGGGTGATGATGCCGGTGGTGGCGGGCAACTCGATGGTGGCGATGCGGTAGCGGACGCCGCCGTCGAGCACGATGGTCAAGTCTTGGTCTTGGTACTGGGTCTTGATGAGCGAGTCGAGCGTGTTGGCATAGCCGGAGCCAGAGCCTACGGAGAACCACTTCCAGGCCGTCGTTTCGTCGAGGCCGCGCAGGTCGATGACGTTGCCGCCGAACTTCTCGGCAGCGGTGGTCGTGAATCGGCGCTTACCCCTGTAGCTGTCGTTGGCGTATGCCTCAACGCGATAGGAGGTGCTGGGCGATAGGTTGCCGACTATCAGTTCTCTGGCTGCCTTATCCTCGTCGGTCAGCGTGATGTCGCTAACGAGTGAGTCCTTGCTGTCGTGATAGACTTTCAGGTGGGTATAGGCGGCATCGCTCCAGCGTATGCGGGCAGCAACGTCGACCAGGTCGGTGGCCGACACGCTGCCGAGGCTTGTGGGGTAGTCGAGCGAGGTGGTGGTCAGCGTGAAGGGCTTCGACTGCAGGCCGTTCTTGGTGTTGGCGGCACTGATGCTGATGTTATACTCCTTGTCGTACTGCAGGTTGTCGAAACGATAGAACGTTGTGTCGGTGCTGATGGCTTTCGAGTCGGAGCCGTCGGCAGCCTCTACTTTTACATTGTACTGGTCGGCCGTGTTATAGTTGTCCCACCGGATGATCATGTAGGGGATGTTGTCGCTCGTGAGACCGTGCTCAATGTTGTCCTCGGTGAGGATGGGACGGAAGAGGGCGTCGGCTGCAGGCAGGTCGTCTTCACTGCAGCTCACGAACATGCCCGCTGCTGTTGCTACTCCGAGGAGTAGCAGTGTGGTCTTAAATATTTTCTTCATAGACTGTTTCATGTGTTAATAGTTTTCTTTTACGATCGTTGCCACTTTCTCGTTGATTCCCTCGCCAGGGTCGTTGTCGAGAATGCCATAGCCATCGTTGCTCAGGACCTTGCTGGCACTGACGGTGGTCACATTGAGAGGGAGGAGGAACGGCACGATGCCGTTGCCCTTGATGGCACCGTTGGCATAGCCGCGATAGAGACGGGTGGCGTAGTCGCTGGCCTGATAGGAGTCGGTGCGTGTGACGCCCGATTCAGCATCGGCGGCCACGTCGAACTCTACCGACGAGGGTGCCGTGCCCAGCACGTAGTGGGTCACTTCGGTTGCGGCATCTTTCGTCTTTGTGCAGGAGGCGTAGTCGGTGCCATTATAGGTATAGGTGGACACTTTCTTGATGAGCTGTGCGCCCCAGCGGCTGCGATAGGTCGACGTGCCTGCTGTTTCCTCTGAAATCCATCCGTTGGCCTTCATGGTCTCGTCATCGTCGGTGGGACGGTATTTCTGGTCATACCACACAATGTCGGTCTTGCGGTTGCTACTGCCCGTGCGCTTCCACCACATCTTGTCGGCATACTGCTTGTAGTTGGCTGCTTCAGGATATTTGGCCGTCACTTCGGGGTCGTTGAGCAGGTCGTCGTTGGTAGAGATTCCCCAGCAGAGCATGATGCGCATGGCTTCCTCGATTTTTTCGGCGTAGAGGTTCCAGCGTATGAGGTCGAAGCGGCGCAGCCCTTCGCCGCCAAACTCCCAGGCTCGCTCGTCGACGATGGCTTTCTTGAATGACTCTTTCGTTGTGAGGGCTGCCACGTAGTTGGTCACGTCGTCGGCGTAGGTGGCGCTGCCGCTGAAGGCGCGGGCACGGACCTGCGTCAGGGCGTTCTTGGCAATGTCGGTAGGGCCGTTAAGCTCGTTCTCGGCCTCGGCCAGCATGAGCAGGATGTCGGAATAGCGCATTAGCGGATAGTTGATTCCCGTGCCCTTCGTGGATGTGCTGCCTAATGACTTGGTGGCCAGGGCGCGATCCCACTTGCCTATGCCCATGCCTGTGGCCTCGGTGGGATAGACCACATCGCTCTGGTGCTGCCACTTGGCGCAGGTCACGTCGCGGCGCAGATCGTTGTCGGCAAACGATAGGTAGTAGGAGGGCGTGAGGCCAACCTGGTTGGTGGTGGTGCCGTTGGCGCAAGAACCGCTGTTGGTCACGCCTATGCTCCAGCCTACGTCGCCTCCCTTCGACTCGACGAAGGCCACCTCATAGAGAATCTCACCGCTATTATCTATCACGTAACTGTTCTCGTTGGTGAAAGGCGTACTGAAGTCGGGATAAAGGGTGCGCGGCTTCAGCTGCATGAGCTTCTGGCAGTAGTCCTTGGCCATGGTCAGATAGTCGTCGTGGGTCTTGGCAGTGACGGTATTGCCGGCCAGATTGGTATAGGTCACAGCAAGCGAGTCGTTGCCATTGACGTCGAGATAATCGTCGGCCAGTTTCATTTCGTTGCCGTAGGTTTTGGCATAGCCTGCGCGGAACAGGGCCAGACGGGCTATCAGGCCGATGGCAAAATCGCGGTTCATGCGCTCGATGCCGCCTGTATTCACGTCAGAGAATTTCATCTTGGGCTCGATGTCGGCCAGCTCTTGCAGGATGCGGCTGTAGACTATAAACTTGTCTGTACGTGGCTTGTCGAGGTTGCCGCCCCATTTGGAAGCTGCGTCGTAGTAGGGAACGTCGCCCCACAGGCCGCACATGAGATAGTAGCGGAAAGCCTTGATGCAGACGGCCTCGCCCTTCATCTGCTGCATTTCGTCCTCACTGCTGATGGCGCTCGCGTCGATGCCTTCGATAATCTGGTTGGAACGGTCGATGGCTTGCAGGTTGTGGTTCCACATGTTGGTCATATCGTTGAAGCCTGTAATGGCCGATGGCTGTAACGACCACACGGCACGACGGTCACTGCTTGGCACACCGGCACTCGGTGCGCTGGCCTCCACGTCGGTATTTTGCATGTAGACACCGCACATGCGGGATGTGTAGGAGTCTTGCCCGAACAGGTTATAGGCACCGTAAAGGGCTTGAAGGGTGTTTTCTGCGCTTGCATACACCGCCGTCGCATCGAGCTGTGATGGTGATTCCACGTCGAGCGCGTCGCTGCATGAAGTCAGCATGACGCCGCCCAGGGCGGCAAAAGCTATATGTTTATTCAGTTTCATAGAGTTGTCTGTTATTTGTTGATGGGTGAATTACAGGGTGACATTAAGACCGAATGTAAAGGCGCGGCTCTTGGGATAGGAAGAGTAGTCGATGCCAGGGGTCAGTCCGGAGTAGCTGGAGTTGCGCACGTAGGAGTTCACCTCGGGGTCGTAGCCCGTATAGTTGGTGATGCAGAACAGGTTGGTGCCCGTTACATAGAGACGCAGACGCTGCACGGCAAACTTGGTGGTGATCTTCTTGGGCAGCGTGTAGCCGATGGTCAGGCTCTGCAGGCGCAGGAATGAGGCATCCTCCATGGCCCAGTCGGTAGGCATGGTCACGGCCGATCCGAACGAGTAGGGGCTCCACATGGCCTTGGCATTGGCACCTTCGTTATACTTGGCCAGGTCTTCGAGGCTGGTGAGCAGGGTGCCCGTCTCGGGGTTCATGTAGGAGTAGCTGTTCGACTGGTTCATAATGTTCAGCATATTTGGATAGGTGCCCGAACGATACTGCTGTGTTGAAGCAATCTTTGTGGCATTGTAGATGTCGTTGCCTACGGTGAAGGTGAAGTTGGCCGAGAAGTCGAAGTCGTAGAGGGTGCCGCTCAAGCCGAAGCCACCGCTGAAGTCGGCATTGGTATCGCCGATAACGGTGATATCGTTGGCATCGACCACACCGTCGGGCTGACCGTCGGGACCGCTGATGTCCTGTAGCTTGATGGTACCAGGACGCACACCGATGGCACCGCCGTAGAGCGAGCAGGTGGCCACACCGTCTTTCAGCACATAAGTATTGGTGGCGGCATCATAGTGGTCGAAGTCGGCGGTGGTGTAGTAGCCGGCAGTCTTCCAGCCGTAGACCAGACCGATGGGCTGGCCCACCTTGACAATATAGTCTTGCTGGTTGCGGTTGTCGGTGCCTGCCCAGTTTGAGGGAAAGGTCATTTGATCCAGGCCATCGGCAATCTTCTCGACGTTCGATTTGTCGAAACCAATGTTGAAGTTGGCCATCAAGGATACGTTTTTCTTCTGCAGGATAACACCGTTGAGGTTGACTTCAACACCCCTGTTGCTCGTCTCGGCGCAGTTCTCCCAGACCGAGGTGTAGCCGGCAGCGGCAATGTCGTGGTTGATGAGCAGGTCGGTGGTGTTGTTCCAGTAGTATTCCACACTACCGTTGATGCGCTCACGGAAGAAACCGAAGTCGAGACCTATGTTACGGGTGGTGCGCTTCTCCCAGGTGATGAGGGGGTTGGCCAGCACACTCGATGCCGACAGGTCGTTGTTGATGCTCTCGCCCACGCCGTAGCGCTTGGTGCCGCTGTTGGCGTTATAGAGTTGTGAATAGGTTGTGTTTCCGATGCGGTTGTTACCTACCTTACCGTATGACAGACGCAACTTCAGGTTGGAAATCCAGTTACGGGCAGGTTCCATGAACGGCTCCTCTATAATGCGCCAAGAGGCGGCGGCAGCGGGAAAGAAGCCCCATTGGTGGCCGTGTGCAAACTTTGAGCTACCGTCTTCGCGGAAAGTGACGGTAAGAAGGTAGCGGTCTTTGTAGTCGTAGTTGATTCGACCGAAGAACGACAGCAGCCGCACGTCGGGCGAAATAGTGCTTTGAATCTCTGTCACAGAGCCGTCGCCACGGCGTGAGAAGTTGGCAAACACTTCCTCGGCAGTCATTGACCTGCTGTAGCGGGTGCCGTACATGTAGTTCTGGTCTTGCATCTGGTTGCGATACTCTTGGCCTGCCATCACGTTCAGATGATGGGCTTTGTCGAATCGCTTGTCATAGCTCAGGTTGACACTCTCGCGAATGGTGCGCACGTTTATCTTCGTCCACTCAGCCGAAGGCAGGCCGCCTACGTATGTGGCTTGTGTGGTGGTGTGGCCCCACCAGTTCTTTACCTCGTTGAACTGATATTCATAGCCGCCTTCGGCATGAGCCTTCAGCCCCTTGATGATAGTCCAGTCGAGGCTGGCATTAAAGCCGAACTTACGGTTGTTGCGTTTGCGCCAATAGCGCTTGGCCTGTTCGGCAAGAGTCAACTGGCTGTCAGTCCATTCCCTGATTTCATCATCGCTCATCGAACTGAAGTCAGGAGTGATTTGGTCGGAAAGCCCCTTCGTTGCCACAGAGGTCAAAGCCTGAGTGGTACGAATCTTGTAGTTACCGCCCGATGTTCCTTGGCCGTTGGCCACTTGGTCGCTAACGTTGGCTTTCAGGGTGAAGTCGAGGCCCTTGGTAATCTCGTGGTTCAGCTTGAACATCGAAGAGAAACGCGAGAAGTCATTGTCGGGCATCAGACCGCCATTATAGTCGTAAGTGCCGGAAAGGGCGAACTTGGTCTTCTCCGTACCGCCGGTAATCGATACGTTGTGGCTCTGCGACAGTACATTGGCACCAAACATGTCTTTCTGCCAGTCGATGGCCTTCTGGCTCTTGTAGAGATAGAGGTCGTCGTAGACACCGAACTGCTTATAGAAGGCGTTAACGTTGCTTGTACCGCGGAGCAGGGCGTATTCATAGTTTGACATCACATAGTCGTAGGTGTCCATCGTCTCTAAGCGCTTCGATACGGTCTTCGTCTGCAGGAAGCCGTTGTAGTTCACCTGCGTCTTGCCGCTTTGGGCGTTCTTCGTAGTAATCAGGATAACACCGTTGGCACCCTGCGAACCGTAGATGGCTGTCGACGAAGCATCCTTCAGTACGGTGATGTCTTCAATGTCGTTAGGCGATATGTCGCTGATGCTTTCCACCTGGAAGCCATCTACCACATAGAGAGGAGAGTTATCGCCAGTGATAGAGCCACCGCCACGCACACGAATCAGTACTTCGGCATCGGGCGAGCCGTCGGTTGTCATCACATGTACACCAGCCATCTTACCTGTCAGGGCCTCAGTGACATTGGGTACGGGCACCTTGGCCAGGTCGTTGCCCTTGACAGTAGCCACCGAACCTGTCAGGTCTTTCTTGCGCACCGTGCCGTAGCCAATAACCACCACATCGTTGAGGGTGGTGTTGTCGTCTTCCAATACAACACTGACGCTGTTTTTTCCTTTCACGTCGATGGTCTTGCTTTTCATACCAATGTATGAGATGACCACTTTCTTACCAGTGCTCTTGAGCACATAGTTTCCGTCGAGGTCGGTTACACCGCCGTTTCGCGAGCCTTGCTCCACTACGCTGGCACCGATGACTGGCTCACCACTCGAGTCTTTCACGCTGACCTTTACGGTCTGAGCCATGACACTGCTTACCATCAGGAGAAAAGCCAGCATCATTGCCGTTCGCATACTCTTTAATTTTAGAGACATAGAATAATGTTTAAATTAGTAATATTGTTGTTGTTTCGTGCTTGATATAATTGTTTTAGTGTCGATTAGTTATTTTCACATAATCGTTGCAAAATTAGAAAAAAAATATGAAAAGGCACTCTTATTTTGTGAGTTTTTTTTAAAATAGCTCTGAAAACGTTTACGAAAACGTTTTCGTTGGTGTCTTTTCTATGGAAAAAAACAACCTGCATTCACGAGGAATGCAGGTTGTTAATATAATAAGATGTGTGAAGATTACCTGACAACTTTCTTGCCGTTGACAATGATAACCTGATGCTTGATGTTTGAGAACTGCGAGTTCAGCCGACGGCCTTGAAGGTCGAAGACAACGTTCTCAGCGTTCTGCTTCGTGTTGTCTATCTCCTCAATGCCGGTTGTGCTGCTGGTTACTTGCGTTGCTTCGCCGAAGCCGCCTTGGGCATTGGCAGCACGGATGGTCAGCACGTCGTCGGCACCAGCCTCGATCTCAAAGCTGCTGTCTTCGGTGATGCCTGCGAACACACCGTTCTTGAACAGTGCATAGGCAATGGCACCGTTATTGGCGGGAGTCCATGTCACCTTGCCGTTGGCATAGGTGGCTGTAGGAGCATCTACCTGACGGGCCAGGAGGGCGGGATTCCAGTCGGTGAACATCTTGTCGTAGGCAAACGCAGCGGTCTGTTCGGCAGTGAGAATAGTCTCAAAGGTGCCGCCGAAGCTGTTGATCTTGTTGCTTTCGGGCGTGATGTTGTTGCCGTTGGCATCTTTCGTTCCATATTCGCCGAAGAGTTTCGGATCCTTGTTGTTCATGCCCTTCTCAATCCAGCGGGTATTGATGATGGTCTTCGCAGCATTGTCGTCGAGCGTGGTATTCAGGAACACGGTGATAGGCTCGTTCTGCCAGGTGCGGCCGTAGTTCCAATTGCCCTTGCCCTCTGCCAGGTCGACCACCTTACAGCCGTCGAACACGTAGCCAAACTGCGTTGTCGTGGTAGGAGCGGTAATGGTACGGCTGCCAGAGCCATTGAGAGCACGAGGCTCTAATGAGATGGTGGTGTTCTGGAAGCGTATGTCGCCACCGCCGCAGATGAAGTCGACAGTACCGTGTATGTCACAGGTTTCCCAGTAAGCCTGCTGGTTGCTGTTCGAGCTGTAGTAGGTGTCCTGATAGGATAGCATGCGCACGTTCTTGCCTATGGTGCGAGTGCCGGCATCCTGCAGCACGGCGGCACGTCCAGCCGAGCCTGCCTGGTAGTAGTCGAGCGCATTTTGCAGCGTCAGATCCTGCATGTAGAGGTTCGTTCCGCTGTTGTCGAACAGGTCGGCCTTGCCCAGACCCTCGATGCTCTTGTCGGGCTTCGTGACGATGATGGTCTTGTCCATCGACTGTCCGATGATGGAGATGTTATGGCCGGTGATGGCGGTCTTGACGGTTGCGTCGAGGTCATAGGTTCCGTCAGGCAGGAATACGAACGTACGCTCGGCTTCCTTGCTTGAGTTCTTGCCATTGACAATGTCGAGCACGTCGATCAGGCTGCCTGCGTCGCCAGCCTTCACGAAGTACCAATTGCCCTCGTTGTCGAAGTTCACCTCGGCCGTGTTTACAATCTTCACACCGTGGATATACATCTCGCCGCCGCACTGCATTTCCAGTGTCAGCGTACCTTCGGTGCCCTCATAGCTGTAGACAGCCGTACCGCCGTCGCCGTCGGCAATGCCGTCGAGCGTAGCCAGTGTCTCGCCGTCTTTCTTAACGGCAATGCCTGTGCCGGAGCCATATCGGCAGAGCGTGACAGTGATGATGGCCTTCGGACCGACGAGCAGGTCGACAGTATTGCCGTTCTTGAAGGCCCAGCCATGCTGTGCATCGTGCCAGTAGTAGCCTTCGCCCGAGGGGTTGAAGGCCTCATGGTCTTCGGCATAGAAGAACTGGTTGGTCAGGTCGAAGTTATACTTCTTGTGGGTGCTGGCCTCTTCTGTCTCGGTTTGGATGGCATAGAGATTGGTATTTGCGGTGATGACATCGGCGGTGGTGAACTTCTCGCCCAGTACAGCCGTCTTGAACCAGCCGCGAGCCTTGTAGCCGTCCTTCGTGGCGGAAACATCTGCAATGTCGTATGCGAACTGTCCGATAGTGGCATCCTTCTCTACGGTCTGTGTGCCGAGCACGTTACCCTCGACATCGAGGTAGGTCAGGGTGAAATCGGGCTTGAATACCACGTTCAGCACATAGGCCATTGTAGTCTCGCCAGCGGTCATCGGGATGGTCACGGTGCAATTGTCCTCCGCACCCTCGTAGGTGACGGTGCCCAGGTCGCCGCTTGTTGCAGTAACGTCGGTCAGCGGGTTGCTCTCGCTCACCATAGCCTCGGCCTTCGGCAGTTCGAGCGTTGCCTCGTATGCCTCGCCGAATACGTCTTCTACTGTATATTCTTTACCGTTTACCTTGAAAGAAGCGAGGATGGGCACATCCTTCTCGGTGCCGTTCAGGATACCCTCGATGACAATGTTGTTCAGACCGAATTGCTTGTTCTCCTGCAAGCTGTACAGGTGGAGCAGAAGCGTCTGGGTTCCCTCGACGGAGGCTGCACCTTCAATGTCGTAGGACACCTTTGTGATGTTGGGCTTGCCATTATTGCGGGCGGGCTTTACTTCTGTGGCCAGAACGTTAGCCGTGCCGTCGGCACCTTCCCAAGCCACGTCTACAAGGCCGTTGTCTGTGCCATAGCGGGTGACCCAGAACGACACTTTGGTGGGTGTGAAGGCGAAGCCGGGCTTCGGCGTGAACATGAAGCGCACGGCGCTTTGCTCGTCGGCTGTGTTCAGCTTGGAGGCAGGCTCGAAGCGTGTCTGGTCTACGTTCTCTTCTGTGTCGGCATCCTTCAAGGTGTACTTGTCCTTCAGCGTCAGGTTGCTGCCATAGGTCACCTTGCTGTTCAGGAAGTAGTTGCCGTCAGAGAATTCGGCCTTCTGACCCTCGGTGCCCTCGTTAAGGGCGAATGTTACGGTAACGGCCTCGTTGTCGAGCGTGATCTTCTCCTTCGGAGCATACTGGATGACAGAGATAGACTTGTAATAGTTGTTGTCGTTTTGCGAGGTGATGGCTACATAGCCAGCCTCGGCATCGCTAATCTTAGCCTTGTAGGTATTCTCGTCGTTCAGCACGTCGGTGCTGTTGCCGATGGTGTAATAGGAATAGCCAGGATAGCCTTTCACGGTGATGAGGTCGCCGGCATTGCGGACAGGCACCTTGAAGACTGCCCCGCTGCGCACCTGAATGTTGTCGCCGTTGTTGCGGAACGAAGCACCGTTGGCTTCGACGGTCATCGTCAGGCCGTTCTTCTCCACAGCCTCCACCTCGCCAGCCTCGCTGCTGCCGGAGAGAGCTACCGTGGCTTCCATCACACTGGCGTTGGCATAGTCCCACGTGCCGGTGATGTCCTGTGGAATTTCTATTGCCTCGGCCTTGAAGTAGGGCAGATAGGCAATGCCAGAGAATGTCAGGGTAGTTGGCTCGCCAGTATACTCGTATGTAACTGCTGCACCGTCCTGATGATAGCAGGTGGCAGTCTTCAGGTTAGGCTCTGCCAACAGTTCTCCCTCTGCGTTGGTCACCTTGCAGGTAGCAGGGTTGGCATACTGGCAACCGCCGATGGTGAATCTCACTGCACGGTCGACAGCGACAGTCAGTGTCACGTTGCCGTAGCCGTGATTGTCGTTGCGCTGCGTACCAGTGAAGGTTACGCCTGCAGGCAGCTTCGACGTGTCGAACTCTCCCGACATATCGGCGTTTGTAATCTCGAAGTCCTGGAACTCAGCAGGCTCAATAGGCTTTGCGACAGTCACATCGTCGGCAGTGCGAGGACAGATTTCGAGCACTTCGTTGAAGAGAATCACGATGCCCGTAATGTCGTAGGCCTTGCCGTCCTCAATCTCAATGCCTGTTTTGAACTTGTCGTAGAAGGTGATCGTGCTTTCGCCGTCGGCAAGAGTGATTGTCTTGCCGTCCTCAGACACCGAGGCAGTGAGGTTCTTCAGGGTCACAAGTGTGCTCTGGTTGGCGGTGTTAATTCTGCCAACAGCTGTTTCCACAGGCACCACATCGGCCGTGGTGATGGTCAGGCCCTCGGTGGTGAAGTTGGTAATCTCGGCAGAGCCCTGATACAGCTGGATGGCGGCATCGATAGTGCCGTTGAGTACCTGGCCGGCCTCCAAGCCGTGGTTCTTGGTGTAAATCATTATGCCGTAGCCGTCGGCATCGGCCAGATAGGCATTGTTGCCATTGACAAAGACCACTTGCTGCCCATTGAACTGAATGGTGGCGGGGGCACTGGTAGTAGTGACGGCTTCCTGCAAAGCCTTGAACGATGTGTAGGGAGCGGCCGATACGGTCAGCGTGTAGGTAGCTGAAGAGCCAGCAAAGGCCATGCCGTTGATGGTGGCACCTGCATAGGTGGCCTTGATGACTGTAGTGCCGGCAGCTTTCAGTTTGATGGCCTGACCGCTGATTTCAGCCACATCGGGGGCACTGCTCGACCATGTCACGACAGCATCCTCCATCAGCTGCCCCTCGTCTTCTATTGCACCAGACAGCTGATAAACCTTGGCGGTGGGCAGTGCCAGCTCGTCGCCTACGTATCCGCTACTCTCATGCTTACCCAGCACCACCTTGGTCTTTGTGGCAAAGTAGACCTGTCCAGTCTTCTTGTAGAGTTGGACGGCCTTCTGCCTTGTGTAGGTGCTGGATTTGTAATAGCGGAAGCGTGTCTGGTCAGAACTTGCGTTATAGCGCAGATAGGCTCCGCCCGATACGATGTCGGCATTTCCCTCGTCATCGAATGAAATGGCATTTTCGTAGGTCGTCTCGGCGCTCGATTGAAGGCCGTTGGCATCCGAAGTTTGCCCCATGAAAAGACCACCGGCACCTTTCAGCGTCTTTGTGGTGGCGTCATAGGTGATTGTTGCGGCATCGAGTTCTGTCGTCGAGGCAATCTTACCGTCTGCGATAGCTGCCTCTACTGTGTTGGAGATAGCGTCTAGCTTATCTGTGAGGCCGCCGTTAAGGGCCACACCAGCTTCCTCACACACAATGAGATACTCGCCACTGGTCAAACCGGCTGTTGAAGTAACCTTCTCGTAGTCGGCAAACACATTCCCGCAGAGCATGACAAGCAGGCTCAGCAGGGAGTACTTTAGTAAGTTGTACTTCATAATGTTTTGGTTTTAGTTAATATTAATAATGTGTGAATGCAATTTGGGGCAAAGTTACGAAATATAAACGAAATAAAAAATGTTTTTTCTATAATTTTTGTAAAAAAAAACGTTCATGGGCAATATCCCTACGCCATGGATGGGGGATGAAACGGTTGGATTCTTCTCTTTTTGCTCTCCGGTTGCCTTTATTTGCCTTTATTTGTGGTGTTCTCTGCGTTAATCATCCAAAAATGCTTTGCCACGTCGGCAATATTTCGTAATTTTGCACCCGATTTTTTAAAAAAGGCAAGAATGAAAGAGATAAAAGCAGCGTTGTTCGACCTCGATGGGGTTGTTTTCGACACAGAGCCCCAGTATTCCGTGTTCTGGGGAGAGCAATGCCGTGAGTTCCATCCTGAGCATCCCGGTCTGGAATATGAGATCAAGGGCCAGACGCTCGACCAGATTTTCAACCGCTGGTTTTCCGGGACGCTCGAACCCATGAGAGATGAAGTGACGCGGAGACTTGATGTTTTTGAGTCGCAAATGACGTTTGACTATGTAAGCGGTTTCGAGACGTTTATTGCCGACTTGCAGGCGCATGGTGTTCGGACGGCTGTGGTCACAAGTTCTAATCTGCCCAAGATGCAGAGCGTCTACCGTCATCGTCCTGAGTTCAAGTCGCTCTTCGATGCCATCCTTACCAGTGAGGATTTTGCCGAGAGCAAGCCGTCGCCCGACTGCTACCTGCGTGGGGCCGCCCGCTTGGGGGCAGAACCAGCTGAGTGCGTCGTGTTCGAAGACAGCATCAACGGCCTGCGCTCGGGCAGGGCGGCAAAGATGTTTGTCGTAGGACTTACGACCACCAATCCCCAAGACCGTATAGCGGGGTTGTCAGATTTCCAGATAGACAATTATAATCATTTTTGTTATAACAAACTAAAAGCACTATGGCAGGCTATTTAATAAGCGATACGCGTAAGGTTACTACGCATCGGTTTATAGAGATGAAGCAGAAGGGTGAGAAAATATCGATGCTCACCTCATACGATTTCACGACGGCAGGCATCGTCGACCGTGCCGGCATCGACGGCATTCTGATAGGCGACTCGGCATCGAACGTGATGGTGGGCAACGCGACGACGCTCCCCATGACTGTCGACCAGATGATTTATCATGCCCGCTCGGTGGTCAATGCCGTGAAACGCGCACTGGTTGTCTGCGACATGCCCTTCGGCTCTTATCAGACGGGCGTTCACGACGGTGTGGCCAATGCCATCCGCATCATGAAGGAAAGTGGCTGCGATGCCGTGAAGATGGAAGGCGGCGTTGAGATACTCGACACCGTGAAGGCCATACTCGATGCAGGCATTCCTGTGATGGCCCATTTGGGACTGACGCCCCAAAGCATCAACAAGTTTGGCACATACGCCGTTCGTGCCAAGGAGGAAAAGGAGGCTGCCAAGCTGTTTTCCGATGCCCAGGCCCTCTCAGAGGCAGGCTGCTTTGCCGTGACCCTCGAGAAAGTGCCTGCTTCATTGGCCGAACAGGTCACCCGCGAAATCAGTGTGCCCACCATTGGCATCGGTGCGGGCAACCGCTGTGACGGACAGATTCTGGTGATTGCCGACATGCTGGGCATGACCCAGGGCTTCTCGCCCCGATTCCTGCGCCGCTATGCTGATTTGAATGCCGTGATGACCGATGCCGTCGGCCAGTATGTCACCGACGTGAAAAGTGGCGATTTCCCTAACGAACAAGAATCCTACTGATTTTGAACGCGCAGAACGCTCCCATACACATTCGTCTCTGGCACAGGAACTTCTGGCTGATGGTGATGGCCAATCTGTTGCTGTCGGCATCTGTCACGATGCTCATTCCTACGTTGCCACAGCGGATGCTCTATGTCGACGGCCTTTCTATCAGCGAGACGGCTGTCGTGATGGGCATCTTTGCCGTCGGTCTTTTCCTGCCAGGTGGCATGTGCTCCTATCTGGTGCAGCGCTACCGGCGTAATATGGTGTGCGTGTGGGCCGTATTGGCACTTGCCGTAACCATCGTCGTGCCCTATTACTGGCGACCCATGCCCTTTGTGGCACTGCTCCTGCTCCGACTTGTTCAGGGAGGGGCTTTCGGTCTGGCTCAGATGGTGCTGGCATCGACACTCATCATCGACACATGCCAGTCGTTCCAGCGCACGGAGGCCAACCATTCGGCTACGTGGTTCGCACGTTTCGCCCTTGCCATCGGCCCCATGTCGGGAATAATCGTCTATCAGCAGTTTGGCTATGGCCTGGTGGCGCTCATGGCTTTGGGATGCTTGGCGGCTACGGTGGTGCTGATCCTGACGGTCCATTTCCCCTTCCGTGTGCCCGAGGACTACATCCACCTCTGGAGTCTTGACCGCTTCTTCCTTCCGCAGGGAGCTGTTCTTTTCCTGAACCTTTGCCTGGTAACTGTTGGAATAGGCCTGCTGCTGTCACTGCCCTTTGATGCGCAGTTCTATGGCACCATGATGATAGGCTTCTTCTTGGCATTGCTGGCCCAGACGTTTGTGTTTAGGGATGCCGACCTGAAGAGCGAAGTGGTGTCGGGGCTCTTGCTGATGGCCGTTGCCGTGCTCGTGCTGATGTTCTCGCCCCAGTCGCCACTGTGCTCCCCGCTCTTGGCACTTGGCATGGGGCTGGTAGGCTCTCGCTTCCTGCTATTCTTCATAAAGCTGAGCCGTCATTGCCAGCGCGGAACCTCGCAAAGCACCTTCTTCCTGGCATGGGAGAGCGGGCTTGCCATCGGCGTGGGTCTGGGCTATTTCTTCTTCGAAACCGACAGAGACGGCTTGCTCTTGACGGCTCTGCTCTTGGTGGTTGTTGCCCTTCTGCTCTATACGGCATTCGTCCACCGCTGGTTTGTCATCCATAAGAACCGTTAATTCGTCACTGAAGTTTCCCACCCTTTAGGAATAACAGATCATGAATATGTATATTCACTTTCATGATGGTGTTAAGTGCAGATACCAAAGTACTGCAGTTCTGATGCTGAAATGTTCCTCTTAAAACAACATAAGTTGTAGTGCTTGCAGTTCAGCATGAATTACCTCGCAATTCAGCATGAATTACCTCGCAATTCAGCATGAATTACGCGATGGTTCAGCATGAATTGCGAGGTAATTTGAGTTGGTCCCTGTTTCAGGGGAAAATATGGTGCGCGCCGGCTACTCCCACTCTATGGTTGCAGGTGGCTTTGATGAGATGTCGTAGCAGACGCGGTTGACGCCTCGCACCTTGTTGATGATCTCGTTGGAGATGCGGGCCATGAAGTCGTAGGGCAGGTGGGCCCAGTCGGCGGTCATGGCATCGGTCGAGGTGACGGCCCGTAGTGCCACGGGGTGCTCGTAGGTGCGCTCGTCGCCCATCACTCCCACCGAGCGCACGGTGGAGAGGAGGATGGCTCCTGCCTGCCATACCTGGTCGTAGAGTCCTGCCTCGCGCAATCCTCTTATATATATGTCGTCGGCCTCTTGCAGTATTCTTACTTTCTCGGGGGTGATGTCGCCGAGTATTCTCACGGCCAGTCCGGGGCCGGGGAAGGGATGTCGGGTGATGAGGTGTTCGGGCATGCCGAGCTGTCGGCCCACTCGGCGCACCTCGTCCTTGAACAGCCACTTCAGGGGTTCGCACAGCTGCAGGTGCATGTCCTTGGGCAGTCCGCCCACGTTGTGGTGGCTCTTGATGACCTTGCCTGTGATGTTGAGCGACTCTATGCGGTCAGGATAGATGGTGCCCTGTGCTAACCAGCGACAAACCGACTTGCCGTCTTCTGATTTGCTGTTTACTATTTTCTTCGCCTCTTCGTTGAACACCTCAACGAAGTCGCGTCCAATAATCTTGCGTTTCTGCTCGGGGTCGGTGATGCCTGCGAGGTCGGCGAAGAACTTCTTGCTGGCGTCGACGCCTATCACGTTGAGTCCCAGTTCTTTGTAGTCCTCCATTACCTGCCGGAACTCGTCTTTGCGCAGCATGCCGTGGTCAACGAAGATGCAGCTCAGGCGGTTGCCTATGGCCCGATGGAGCAGGACGGCGGCCACGCTCGAATCGACACCTCCCGACAGTCCGAGAATCACGCGGTCGTTGCCTAACTGCTGTTTCAGCTCGGCCACGGTGGTGTCGACGAACGATGCCGCGCTCCACTCCTGCCTCGAGCCGCAGATGTCGACCACGAAGTTTCTCAGCAGCTGTGTGCCCTGCTCCGTGTGGAACACCTCGGGGTGGAACTGCACGGCCCAGAGACCGTTTGAGGGTTGAGGGTTGAGGGTTGAGGGTTGAGGGTTGAGGGTTGAGGGTTGAGGGTTGGGACACCAGAAGGCGGCGTTGCGGACGTCCTTCGTCGAGCCAATCACGCTGAAGCCGTCGGGGATGGCAGTGATGGTGTCGCCGTGGCTCATCCACACTTGCGAGTTCTGAGTGAAGTTCTTGAAGAGCGGGTTTGCCGTGTCGACGGTTTGCAGGTGTGCCCGTCCATATTCCCTTGAGTCGGCCTTTTCCACCCGTCCGCCCAGGGTGTGGGCAATGAACTGTGCTCCGTAGCAGATGCCCAGCACTGGCAGCCGGCCCGCGAAGAGGCTGAGGTCGGTCTGGAACGCTTCGGGGTCGTGGACGCTGTAGGGCGACCCGGAGAGTATGACGCCTATCACCGATGGGTCGTCCTTCGGGAACTTGTTGTAGGGTAGGATTTCGCAGAAGGTGTCGAGCTCTCGCACTCGCCGGCCAATGAGCTGTGTGGTCTGCGAACCGAAGTCTAAGATGATGATTTTCTGTGTCATTTATTTTTCTGTTGTTAATTATTTACCAACTTATTTTTTGTTCTTTATCTTTCATGCACAGCCCGTTTAGTTTGGCGAATGCCGTTGCCTGTTCGAGGGTGTCGAGCTTGCCCACGTCCATGAGTCTCAGGTCGTCCTTCTCCCATGCCCTGAACCGGCAGTGCTGGCAGTGCTTCAGGTAGAAGTCGATGATGCCGAAGCGTTGGGGCATGTCGTGGAAGAGTGGAAACAGTCGGGGCGAGAGCACGTGTATGCCAGCGAAGGCCAGTGGCCTGAGGGCTGCAGCTTGCTGCTTGTCGGTGCCTTTCACCTCGCCCGTTGCCCTGTTGGTCCACCCGCGCATGCAGAGGTCGTCGTCGAAAAGCAGGTAGCGGTTGGTTTGGCGCGGACTCACCAAGAGCAGTGCATCGGGTGGGGTAGTGCCCTCTGCCACGAGGTCGTAGAGCGTTGCTGTGCACACGTTGCTCAGAATGTCGACGTTGTGAATGAGTATGGGCTGTGACGGGTCGAAGAGCGGCAGTGCCTTCTTGATGCCTCCACCCGTTTCGAGCAGGGCGCTGGTCTCGTCGCTGATGCTGATGTCGAGGCCGAAGTTGTCGTTGGCTTGCAGGTAGTCGATAATCTGGGTGGCAAAGTGGTGAACGTTGACCACGATGCGCCCGAATCCCTCTGCCTTCAGCTTGGTCAGCACATGCCATAGCAGCGGCTGCCCCGCTACGGGCACCAGTGCCTTGGGCATGGTGTCGGTGAGCGGTTTCAGGCGGGTTCCTAATCCTGCCGCGAAAATCATGGCCTGTCGTCTGTCTTTGTCCATACAGCATGCAAATTTAGACAAAAATTTCGACATGGCCGTAATTTGTTCCAAAAAACTTGCGTGATTGTGCGAAATGTTGTAATTTTGTGGCCTAATTTATATGTAAAAGCAAATAACATGAAGACCTGTTCCCTAATTCTCGAATGCATGAAGACGAGAAAACTGTTGTGTGTCTTGCTGGCCGTTCTTGCCTTGTCGGGCTGCAAGAAAGACTATGAAGAGGTGGATGGCGACTTGACCGCCACCCGTATCTATACGCTGAAGAACGGCCTGAAGGTCTATCTGAGCGTGAACAAGGAAGAGCCGCGCATACAGACCTATATAGCCGTTCGCACCGGCTCGAAGAACGACCCATCCGAGACCACCGGTCTGGCCCACTATTTAGAGCACCTGATGTTCAAGGGCACGAGCCGTTTTGGCGTGACCGACGCCAAGCAGGAGGCTCCGCTGCTGACCGACATTGAGGCACTCTACGAGTATTACCGCACACTGAAAGACCCTGCCGAGCGCCGCGAAGCCTATCACGTTATCGACTCGCTGAGCCAGCTGGCCGCGCAATACTTCATTCCCAACGAGTACGACAAGCTGATGGCGGCCATCGGTGCCGAGGGCACTAACGCCTACACATCGAACGACGTGACCTGCTATGTGGAGGACATCCCCTCGAACGAGGTAGAGAACTGGGCGAAGATACAGAGCGACCGTTTCCAGAACATGGAGGTGCGTGGCTTCCACACCGAGCTGGAGGCCGTCTACGAGGAGTATAACATACACCTGACCGACGACACCGACAAGCTCTATAACGCTATGATGGCCAAGCTGTTCCCCAATCATCCCTACGGCACACAGACCACCATTGGCACCCAGGAGCACCTGAAGAACCCCTCTATCAGGAATATCAAGGAGTATTTCCGCAAGTGGTACGTGCCCAACAACGTGGCCATCTGCATGTCGGGCGATTTCGACTTCGACGAGGTGATGACCATCATCAGGAAGTATTTCGAAGACTGGGAGCCGCGCGGCGATGCCGAGCAGCCCGTGTTCGACGAGCCTGCAGCACTCCAGGAGCCACAGGACACGACGGTGGTGGGCCTGGAGGCAGAGACCGTGTGGTTAGGCTACCGCTTCGACCGTGCCTCGTCGCTGCAGATGGACACGCTGGTCATGGTAGAGTCGATGCTGAGCAATGGCACGGCGGGCCTGATGGACCTCGACATCAACCAGCAGATGCTGATGCTCGGCGCACAGGCCGGCCTGATACAGATGATGGACCACTCGATGTTCCTGCTTGCCGGTACGCCCCGTGAGGGACAGACGCTCGACGAGGTGCGCCAGCTGCTGCTGGCCGAGGTCGAGAAGCTGAAGCGGGGCGAGTTCAGCGACGACCTGCTGCCCTCAGTGGTCAACAACCTGAAGTTGCAGTTCTATAATGCCTTGGAGAGCAACAGGGCCCGTGCCCGCATGTTTGTCAACGCCTTTGTCAATGGCACCCCCTGGCAGCAGGAGATGACGTTCCTTGAGCGTATAGAGCATATAACGAAGGATCAGGTCGTGGCCTTTGCCAACCGCCACTTCCAGAACAACTACGTGGCTGCCTACAAGCGCCAGGGTGTCGACGAGACGCAGAAGAAGATCGACAAGCCCGAGATTACGCCCATACCCACCAACCGCGACCTCGTTTCCGACTTTGTGAAGGATATTCAGAATTCGCAGGTGAAGCCCATCGAGCCTCGCTTCGTCGACTTCGACCGCGACCTCACGTTCAACACCGTTGGCCAGTTGCCTTACGTCTACGTGCAGAACAAGGAGAACGGCCGTTTCCAAATGGCCTTCTACTATGACTTCGGCGAGGAGGACGATGTGCGCTATCACTATGCTGCCGACTATTTAGACTATTTGGGCACCGACTCGCTGACAGCCGTTGAGCTGAAGCAGCAGTTCTATAAGCTGGCATGCAGCTACAACATTAACGTGGGCGAACGGCAGATGACCGTCAGCCTGAACGGTCTGAGCGAGAACATGGGCCAGGCCATCGCCCTGCTCGACCATCTGTTGCAAAGGGCAAAGGTTGACAACGATGCCTACAGGCAGTACATAGCCTTGCGGGAGAAGGAGCGCATGGACGCCAAGCTCGACCAGCGCACCAACTTCAGCTATTTGGTCGACTATGCCCTCTACGGCCCCTATAACCCTTCGCGCAATGCCCTGACCGCCAAGGAGTTGGCCGAGACCAACCCACAGGACTTGCTCGACCTGCTGAAAGGTCTGGGTAGCCGTCCCTGCACCATATTATATTATGGCCCCATGAGCGAAAAGGATATGATGCTGGCCATTGGCAGCGGAGAGTGGGGAAAGAAGCATGCTGACGACAAGGCTGATGCCAGCTCGCGACAGCCCAGGCACTACACCCTGCAGGCCACGCCCCAGAACGAGATTGTCATTGCCCCCTACGATGCCAAGAACATCTACATGCGCATGTATCACAACGACTTGCGGCAGTGGAATACCGACGAGGCTCCCGTGCAGGCACTCTTCAACGAGTACTACGGCGGCGGCATGAACACCATCGTGTTCCAGGAACTGCGCGAGGCCCGCGGACTGGCCTACAACGCCTATGCCGTCTACAAGCAGCCCCAGTATAAGGATGAGCCGGAGTACTTCTTCACTCACATCATTACCCAAAACGACAAGATGATGGACTGCATACGCCAGTTCCATCAGATTCTCGACACCATCCCGCAGAGCGAGGCTTCGTTCCAGATAGCCAAGGACGCCCTGACGAAACGCCTGGCCAGTCAGCGCACGACGAAGTTCGGGCTGATCAATGCATGGCTCGTGGCAAAGGACCGAGGAATTGACTACGACCTGAACGAGCGCATCTACGATGCCCTGCCGAACCTGACGCTGCAAGACATTGTGACCTTCGAGCAGAGGCTGATGGCCCATAAGCCCTATCGCTACATCATCCTGGGCGACGAGAAGGAACTCGACATGAAGGCATTGCAGCAGTATGGGCCTGTGAAGCGCGTGTCGACCACCGAGATTTTCGGGTACTGAAATTTTGAACATAAATCTCCAAAAATCTGACATAAATGGATAGAGATTTTGTGTAAGATTTGTGTTGATTTATGTTCCTCTCAAAACAACAAGAGTTGTTGTGCATGACAAGAATAG
>CAJONO010000130.1 GCA_905235905.1 uncultured Prevotella sp. | reverse complement strand
CCAGTCCTGCCAAGCCTCGCGAGAGAGTTTCTCCAGTTCCAACTGCTTCTGCTCGTAGTTCTCACAGGCAATCTGATAGTTGTTCTTCGCACGGCGGATGCTGGTGATGGTCTGTAGGCGATTGAACAGTGGGATGCTCAACGTGGCACCGACATACTCACCCATGTTGTTCTTGAGCTGGTCGCTGAACGATGAAGCCGACGGTGTGTGCAACGTGTGATAATAAGTGGTGCTCAGACCCGCACTCAACGAGAGAGAGGGGAACAACGAAGCACGGGCCTGACACCACTCATGTTTGGATGCCTGCATCTGATAGCGGGCCATTTCCAGTTGAGAGTGAAGAGTGTTGAGTGAAGAATTTGCTGCCGCCGTGGAGTCTGTGCTTGATTGGAGAGCGGTAGCAAACTCTAAACTCTCCACTCTAAACTCTCCACTAACAGGCAGTGCCATCTCCTTCTTCAGCTCCAGCAATGCCGAGGCATAGAGATTCTGCTGGCGCGTCAGCTCGTAGTCGGCTTCGGCCTGCTGCGATTTCACCTGCGCCACGTCAGCAGCACTCTTGCGTCCCACCTCTTCTAATATACAAGTCTGACGCAGTAAGAGCGTAGTCTCTTCCACCTTTTCCCCAGCCATCTTCACCATTCGCTCATAGTAGGCCACATTGGCAAAAGCCTGTAGGACATTGAGAGCCGTCTGGTCTTGCTGCTGGCGCAGTGCGGCTCGTCCCATGAGTACGCCCGCCTTGGCAGCCTTCAGCGCATGCAGACGACTGAACCCATCGAACACAGGCAGCGATGCGCTCACAGAGTAGCCATTATAAAAGGTACTTACGTCGGTATAGCCGTTCGTCTCAGGGTCGATGGCACGTCCGAAGTTGTACTGCGCTCCAATGCCTGCATTCACCTCTGGCAGAAACCGGCCAATGGCCCCAGTCCGGTTGGCCTTGTAGTTGTCGAGTTCCAACTCTATTCGCTTCACCTCATGGTTATGCTCCACGGCATACCGCATACACTGTCGCATCGTCCAGGACTGCGCATTGCTAAATAAAAAATATAAAAGAATAAATAATAAACTTGTCAGTCGTTTCATAATTGTTTCGTTTTACGCTGCAAAATTAGTCTTTTATATTTATACTTTGTTCTTTAGCGAAGCGCAAAAAGGCAGATTGTCTAAAAATTTGACAGTCTGCCGTATGATTTTTAGACAGAATCTTCGTACCTTTGCAGCAAACTTTTCGGCTGACCGAAAGCAGAGGCGGTTTATAACACCTCGCAGAGGTTAGTTATATAGAAGCAATGAAACAGTACGGAACAATATTAGTGGTCGATGACAACGCATCCATCCTAACAGCGATGCGCTATCTGCTGGACGGCGTCTTTGAACGTGTAATAACGCTAAGCCAGCCTGATGATATTCTGAAGACGATGGTGCAGGAGGATATAGACCTGGTGCTATTGGATATGAACTTTACACTGGGCGTGAACAGCGGACAGGATGGGCTGTTCTGGCTTCGCGCCATCAGGAAGCAGCATCCGCAGACGCCTGTGGTGCTGCTAACGGCCTACGCCGACGTGTCGTTAGCGGTGAGAGGATTGAAGAGCGGTGCCGCTGACTTCATCACCAAGCCGTGGGACAATGACGAGCTTGTGCGCAAGCTGAAGGACGTGCTGGATATACAAAACGAGATAGTGACGCTCGACGAGATGGAGAAAGACCATATCCGCCGCACCATCGACCGCTGTCACGGCAATCTCTCGCAGGCAGCAGAACTGTTGGGCATCACCCGACAGACATTGTATAACAAGATGAAAAGACTCTCTTGATTTGAGATTTGAGGTTTGAGATTTGAGATTTACATATTAGTGATTGGGACGGTGCTTGTGGCTGCAGCCATCGCCTGGCTCGTGCGCCGACAGCATTCGTTGAAACTGCGGGCTCACCTCATGCAGGAGGCCATTTGCAATCGTGACTTCACCTTCCGGCTACCTACCGACGGCCTGCTGCCTGGCGAACGAGCCATGCAGCAGGCACTGAACCAACTGGGGGAGACTATCCGTCAGCAGGTGAACCAGAACGAGGTGGAATCATGGGAACGGCTTACCCGTGTGCTGACCCATGAAATGATGAACGCTACTGCTCCTATCATTAGCATCAGCCAGTCGATGCTTGGGCGTGACGACGTAAGGGGAACCCCACTCGAACCTGGCATTCAGGCCATCTATGACACCAGCCGCCATCTGAGCGATTTCGTAGCGAACTATCGCAAGATGTCGGAACTGGAGAAACCCGTCCTGGCTGACGTCACGCTTCGTCCGCTGATTGACGATGTCTGCAAGGCCTATCCAGAACTGACTTGGGAGGTAGACATTCCCCAAGACATTATTGTCCGTGCAGACGGCGGCATGCTGCGACAGGTGCTGATGAACCTTGCCAAAAATGCGATGGAAGCCGAGGCCCAAAAGATAATCATAGCGTTGGCAGAAGATTCGCTTTCCGACCAACAATTGACGCTCTACATCGGCAACGATGGCCTGCCCATACCAGCCGAGAACCGCCAATCGCTCTTTGTTCCCTTCTTTACGACGAAACGCAGTGGCAGCGGCATAGGGCTGTCCCTGAGTCGCCGCATGATGATTCAGCAAGGAGGCATGCTCGACCTTGCCGAGAGGCCGTTATTCGGATGCCACGTTGGGTTCGTTCTCAGACAACCTGTTTGCCCCATAGACAATAAGCGACAGAACGGGTGATGCCTGTAGCGCGTATTTCTTCCTGGCTCTTTATGGCCTATACCGCTGAAGTCCCTGGTCGAGAAAGTCGAGATAGGCGGCAATGTCCTCGTCGTAGGCACGGCTGCCGGTAAGTGGCTGGGCTGTCAGGGGATCGAGAAGCACGTAGAAGGGCTGGGCATTGGCTCCGAACTTATGGCTCTGCAGATAGCTCCATTTCGCGCCGACGGTGCGCAGCAGCCTCGTATTGCCCTGCTCGTCGGTCACCTCAAGGGGCTCGGCCAGCGGAGTCTTGTCGTCGACGAAGAGCGAGATAAGCACATAGTCTTTGGTAAGCTTGTCGGCCACACGGGGATCGATCCACACGGCTGCCTCCATCTTGCGACAGTTAACGCAGCCGAAACCTGTGAAGTCGATGAATACGGGCTTGCCTTCCTGACGGGCAGCGGCCATTCCCTGCTCGTAGTCGGTGTACTTAGCCTCGACCACCTTGGTATTGAGATTGAAGTCTTGCGTACTGATGGGCGGTGCGAAGGCACTGACGGCCTTGCAAGGGGCTCCCCACAGTCCGGGCACCATATAGACGGCGAAGGCCAGCGACACCAGACCGCCCATAATACAGAGTACGGGCATAGGCTTTGAAGGGTGAGAGGTGAGGGGGGAGAGGTGAGAGGTGTCGTCGGCCTGGAACTTCAGCCAGCCGCACAGGTAGGCTCCCAGCAAGGCGAAGATGACAATCCACAGCGAGAGGAATACCTCGCGGTCGAGAATGTGCCACCCGTAGGCCAGGTCGGCTACCGACAGGAACTTCAGCGAGAAAGCCAGTTCAATGAATGCCAGCACCACCTTCAGCGTGGTCATCCACGAGCCAGACTTCGGGGTCTGCTTGAGCCACGAGGGGAAGAGGGCGAAGAGGGTGAACGGCAATGCCAGGGCTGCGGCAAAGCCGAACATGCCCACGGCCGGAGCCAACCAGTTGCCACTGGTAGTGGTCTCGACGAGCAGAAGTCCGATGATGGGGGCCGTACAGGAGAACGATACGAGCACCAGCGTGAATGCCATGAGGAAGATAGAGAGGTGAGAGGTGAGAGGTGAGTATTTGTTGCCGCCTTTGCCCACAGCTCATCGCTCTTCTTGTCTACCTTTGTGACCCAGCTGTCGGGCAGCTTCAGCTCGAACCAGCCGAAGAACGACAGGGCAAAGACGACGAGCAGCAGGAACAGCAACACGTTGAACACGGCATTGGTAGACATAGCGTTGAGCGTGTCGGGGCCGAAGAGTGCCGTGACAAGAAGCCCCAGGGTCAGATAGACAACGATGATGCTCAGCCCGTAGGTCACGGCATCGCGAATGCCCTTGCCCTTATCGTCCTTGGAACGCTTCAGGAAGAAGCTGACCGTCATGGGGATAATGGGCCAGATGCACGGCATGAGCACGGCCAGCAGTCCGCCCACGAACCCCATCAGCAGGATGTAGAGCAACGAATGGGAGGCTATGGCATAAGCTCCGCCCTGAGCCTGCAGCTCGTCGACGACCGGAGCCCAGAGAAGGCTGTCGGCAGTGGCAGGCAATGTGTGGGGAACAGCATTAGGCACGTTGGCAGGCAACGCCTGCGCAGCGTCTCTCTTCGCTTCTTGCTCATCATTCTTAGCTTCTCGCCCCTCGCCCCTCGCCTTGCTATCCTCGCTCATCACTCCCTGCTCGCGAAACGGCACCTGTGTTGGCGGCAGACACATCTCGTCGCTGCAAGCGCCATACTCCAAGTAGCAGTCGATGGCATACTGTGGCTTGGTGAAACGCACCTTCTGGACGAATGTGGCCTTGCGCTCGAAGAAGCTAAGCTCCATGCCGAACATCTTGTCGTACTGCTTAACGACATCGCCGCGGGGCTTGAGCCGTCCCACAGTCTCTGCACCCTCCATCTTGACGGTGCCGAACGTGGCCGAAATGGGGCCGTCATCGCCCAAGTCTGTAGAGTACACGTGCCACCCTTCGTCAATGGTGGCTGTGAAGATGATTTCTGCCTCGCGGTCGGCCAGCATCTTCAGCTGCGACGTGAAATGCACGGGGTCGAGTATCTGGCCCCGTACACCTATTGAAAAGACGACAGCCAGCAGGCTGACCAACATGATTCTCTTCATAGTCTTCCTGTATGCTTATTGATTATCTGAACAGTTATCATGTGTGCAAATGTACTAAAAAGATAGCACATCCACAAATTTATTCGTGTTTTTCTGACTTCAGACCAGAAGTATTCATCAGAACAGGAAAGAATGAGCGCCTTTCTTCCCCTATTCTACCATTCGCGTTTGTAAAAGTACGGGCGTGATACTTCAGCGTCCGTACTCCAGTACTTCAGCATCCGAACTGGAGGCGGATTCATAGCCGCCATGAAACTTTTCTGTTAAAACCACATAAAAATCAGCACTTTTTCAGCAAATAAGATGGCAAAACGAAGATTTTTACGTAATTTTGTCGCCGACTAAGCCAGTCCAAGCTGTCGGAGGCCAGCAACGACTGATGACAGTAAGGGCAGGGCGAGTCAAAACAAACATCGATGGAATCCTAGAGCTGAGAACACCGTTTGTAAGGACAGCCGAAGGGAAAGGACGTTTTCGAACGTTACTATTTCATAGGAAATCAAGGAAATTTGGAATGTGGAAGTTATTACGTTAATTTCTGTGTAAGTCGTTATAAATTAGCTCATTTTCGTTAATTTGTACTTTTCTGAGATTTACGAGCATAGACAAATATTGAGGCTGTTCCGTTACCAAAGTGTTACCTACGATTGTCTGGGTAATATATGTAAAATCGGGTATTCTGTATGAAATTTCTAGTGCCTCGGAATAATATACATGTTCTGACATATTTTGCATAACAGGGGATGCTCTGAGATTGTTTAATTTTGCAACGTTTTCGATAAGCCATAAACAGAAAGCTTGCTTTATGTTATGGCGAGAAAAGGTCGAACGTAGTTCAACCCAAATTCAGAGCATGATGAAGCAAGTCCGCATTCATCAAGGCGCGAATCTTTGGAGAGCCATTCCATGTGGTGACATTCGACAAGAGCCGGCATGAATATTATGCCAAATTAAGTAACTTTCATTCTCAATTTCGTATGGTGGGCAATAATTACAATCAGACGCTGAAAGAATTGAAAAGCCACTTCTCAGAGCGTAGGACTGCAGCGTTGGTGTATAAGTTGGAGAAGTACATGATGCAGTTGGTACAGGTAATGACCAAAGTTACAGAGTTGACAAATGAATATAAAGAACGTGTAAACAGCAAGCAAAATTGAAGATAAAAACAATTTTTCTACTTAATAATACTAGATTTTTGCTCAAACAACACTGACTTTATGAAATTTTATGTAAATTTGTAGCCAAATAAAGAATGAAATGGAACGTAAACGAATAAACCGCCTAAAGGTGGTACTTGCAGAGAAAGGAATGACCAACAAACGATTGTCGGAAATCCTTGATAAAGACCCTGCGGTCATTTCCAAATGGGTGACCAATGCCGCCCAGCCCAATGTTGAGATGTTCATCCAATTATCGAAGATATTGGGTGTGAGTGTAGATGATTTACTTTGGACAGAAGAAGGATAATGTCCTAAACATTTAGTTATGGCAAGAATATACGATAATATAGAAACAAAATTTGCAGAGGGCCTACAGGGCATTGTGACCAATGTAGGGGTAAAGCGTGTAGACTTCTGCGTTGGCTATTTCAATCTGCGGGGATGGAATCTTGTGGTTGATCAGATTGATACGCTGACTGGCGATTATGTCTATGAAAACGACAAGCGTATCTTTCGCAAATGTCGTTTGTTGATTGGTATGCATCGGCCTGCAGAAGAATTGATT
>CAJONO010000129.1 GCA_905235905.1 uncultured Prevotella sp. | reverse complement strand
TTCCAACAGGGGTTTGCACCCCTGCCTGTGCTCTTGACGCCCTTTCAGGGCTTTGTGGCTTCGTATTACCATAACTTGCGGAAGTTAGATTTGTTGATTGTTCTTGTTGGTGCGACGAAGGGAGAGACGCGGCTGTGGACCACGTTCGGCCGGATTTGTAATCCGGTCGCCTTGAATATCAGCATTTGTAATGCTACAATAGGTGTTATAGGATTATAAATCCTTATATTCGCTGCGGTCGGATTGCAAATCCGACCGAACGTCCGGTGGCTGTCACGCTTGGAAGCGTGACCTACTACGCGGGACAGAGCCGTCATGCTTGGAAGCGTGACCTACTACGGATTAATGGAAAATTCGTGTTTTAATTTGTGGTCATTCGTGTTAAAAGAAAAGCCACGTGTGTGCACAAAAAGAGCGCAGAAAAGCCGTAGTCTATCTCTGTCTCTTAAGTGAGGCTCTGGAATGCCCATATACAAAGACATAGTGATACAACATTCCCACGCTATCGCGTGGCGAAGTCTATTCACATCATCTTGTGTATATAGAAATTTTCCAGATTTCACTTAACAAGACGAAGCGTTTGCTTCTACCTATTTATTACCCATGATGTCGCTGAAGTCGGCGTGGCCTCACGGCCTCCCTGCCCGCCGGACAAACACGATGGCAAGTCCCTTCGCTTTGGGCAGCCTGCGCACGATGCGCAGAAACTTCGCGGCAAAAATACATAAATAATATGAAACCGCCAAATTTATTTCACCTTTTTCTTGCAAACAACGGAAATTATTGATGAAATAGGAACATAAATCTCCAAAAAATCTTACATAAATGGGAGAATGTAAGAAGGAACATAAATCCCCAAAAAATCTTACATAAATGGGGGAATGTAAGAAAGAACATAAATCTACATAAAATCTAACATAAATGCTGGTGCTTGATTTATGTAGGATTTATGCAGATTTATGTTCAAAATAGTCTACGAAACGAGAAAAAGTCGCGTCTCGTGGCTAATATTACATGGTTACTTCAGCACAACCTTCTTGTTGTTGATGATGTAGAGACCCTTCTGCAGGTTCTTGCCATCGATCTTGCGTCCCTGCAGGTCGAAGACGGCGTTGTTGGTTGTTTTTCCGTAGCCTACCTGTGCTATGCTGGCAATCTCGCCACCGAAGCCATCGTCGAGCTTCACCTGTCTGTCGATATACAAACGGCATTTCAGGTTCTCTGTCCATACGGCAATGCCTTGGCTTTCGGAAGAGATGATAACGTAGAATACCAGGTTCGACATGCCATCGCTTGTGAGGGTCACCGTCTGGTTTTCTTCGCTTTCCTCAATGAAGAAGCTGGCTTGGTCGTCAAAACCAGAAGCGTCAGACTTGACGGCAGCTACGATCACGTCGCCATCGCCAGCCTGGAAAGTGTAGGTGCCAATATATTCTTCGTCGATTGTCGATGCCATGCTGTAGTCGTATTCACCTGTGGTCTCGTTTTCAGGATAGCAGAGCTTCACCCATGAGTCGAAGTCTTCGATGCTCTTGAAGGCAATACCGTCGCTGAGCATGCAGAAAGTGCCGAGGGTGGTTACTTCCTGCTGTGCCCAGTGGTCAAAATAGTTGATCTTGCCAGGGTAGATGTAATCGGCAAAAAGTGCCTGAGGCTGCATGTCGAAATAGGCACCGGCTATGATGGGGTTAGTATCCTCGTCGGAGAACAGACCGAGAATCTCCGGAACGTAGAGTTCGCCATAATCAGCGAAGTAGTAGGCACCGAAGGTCTTCTGGTTTGTCTTATAGATGCCGATGGATCTGTCGTAGTCGCACACGGCTATGTCATAGGTTGCCGTCTCGCCAGTGTAGACAACTCCTACCGTGAACGTGATGGAGTCGACCTTTGTCTCGTCGCCATAAAGCGACTGCATGTAGTTGCTTCCCGAGAATACCTCGCCTTCCAGCGGTGCCAGTCCTTCTTCGAAGAGCTGCAGATAGGCTTTGTTGCCCTCAACGAGATATGCTTCCCCCTCGCTCATGCCTTTGGTCGTGAAGCCTCCGGCACAGGTGAGCCATACGTATGAATCGAGGGTGTAGCAGGGAATGAGTGTCTTTGCCTCGGCCTTAGCAGGTGCCTTGAATTCCTTCGAGAGCAGTGTGGTCGCATTGTTGCCCATCACATTAGCTTTGACGGTGGCAATCTTCTTGTCGAGCATCATTTTCTTAACTTTTTCAGGCATGGAAGACTTGAAGTTCTTCGGGCCTTCCAGACGTGCCGATGCACTGAGTGTCATGACAAGTGCTGTGGCAATAAGTAGAATTTTTTTCATGTTGTAATGTTTTTAATTAATAAGTGATATATTCTTGCTTGTTTTTATGTTGACAGGTGCTTAGTTGTCGAGCCCGCCGAAAGGCCATGTCTGTTCCTCGGCACTGAGGGTAATGACATTGCTCGATGTGGCCTTGTCGCGCAGTCGCAGATAGGTGGGGTTCTTCGCATCGTCGGTCTCGATGGTGAAGGTGCGTGGGCTCTTCTCGCTTGTGCCGGCGAAGGGGAAGATGGCATACCTGAAGTTGGCATTCTCATAGAAATACTCGCCATTGCCAATCTCGTCGAAGCTCTCGCCGTCGAACCAAATCTTGATGCCGTCCTCGCCGTCCATCTCGTAGTTGAAGTAGGCCTCGCCGATATAAACGCCCGAAGGCTCGGTAACGTCGACTGGGCCTACGGAGAGGCCGAACTGTCTGCGCCAGGTGCCCACGACGGCATAGAATAGCTTGCAGTTGGCCGCATTGAGCATCGACGACACGAAGCGGTTCCAGTAGTTGGTGGCAAAGGTGCCCAGTCCTTCCTTGGTGATGAACCAGTTGCCGTCTACCAGCTGCTCGTTGAGTGCCGGGGTGAACTTTTCGAGCGTCACGCCGTCGGAGCCGTCCTGCTCGTATTTCTCTGTGCCGTCGGCATAGTTGAAGCCGCGCACAGCCTTGCCGTTGAAGACGAAGGGCGTGTTGAACGTGATGCCTTTCGGCGTGATGACGTATGGCAGGGAGTTGGTTTCGCGCAGGCCGGTAGAGTCGGTTGTGGTGTAGGTGAGTACGCGGTTGCGGCGGTTGGCCTTCAGCTTCAGGGTGTCGGTGCCTAATGTCATGTGGTAGCTGCCTCGCTGCATGGTCTTGGCCACCGTCTGCACCTGTGTGAGATAGGCGCTCCAGGTCATGGCCGTGTCGACGGGCAGCATCATGATCTTGGCATTGTGCTTTTTGCCGCGCATCACGACCGAGTCGGCCGAAGCCGAGATGATGCGGAACTCCAGGTCGGCCCCGAAGCCGTGCTCTGTCTCGCTGTTATAGCCGTCTGAGTTCAGCGGGTCGGCGAAATAGTGGAACAGCTCGCAATACTCGTCGAAGGAGAGGAGTACGCCGCCCGACTGTTCGAGCTTGTAGTGGGTGACGGCCGTTGTGTCGGCGCCGCTCTTCTCGGTAAACATCTCGTTGGCCACGGTCACCTTGCCGTCGGCCTCAAACTTGCACAGCACGTTGAAGCCGCCGAAGTCCATGTCGCCATAGATGGCCATGGCCCAGCCGTTGGGTGCTGCCGTCAGAATGTCCTGGTACTTGGTCGCTGCTTCCGCGAATCGGGCGGCGGGGTCGGTCAGGTCGTCATCGTCCTTACACGAGGTGAACAGCGTCGTGCTGAATGATAAATAACAAATGATAAATGAAAAACTTATCAGGTGTCTCTTGCTTATCTGAGTCTTCATAATGGTCAATGTTCAATGGTCAATGTTCAACGTTCAACGTCCTCAGGTCCATCTTGAGCACCTCTTGTGAGCGGCGCAGCACCACAGCGCGAAGGCTGTCGATCTCGTAGCCCCATGAGGAGCGCATGTATTCCTTGATAATGTCGAGCTTCTTCTCGATGGCCTCGCGTCCCGACTTGTCGCTGCCGTTCTCGCCGGCCTTCAGCACCTTCTCCCAGGCCTCTGGGGTGTGGGTGACGTAGGTGGCATAGATCTCGGCCATGTCCTCACGGGCCTCGCCGCTGGCATAGCCAGTCACAAAGCCTTCGAGCGGAGCCTCCTCGTCCTTCACGTTGATCCAGTCGTTGGCATGGTACTTGCCTGCCGAGATAAGGTTGAAGTCGGTGGGATAGCTCTTCGTCTGCTGCAGAATGTGCAGGAACTCGTGGTGCATGGTGTGGAAGAACCAGAAGTTCATGTCGATGGGGTCGGCAGCCGCGTTGGGGAAGGGGCTGATGCTGTCGATGAAGATGTGGTCTACGTCCATGGCGTTCAGCCGGAACATGGTGATCTTCAGTCCGCCCTCGGCCGTGCCTAAGACCATGGCACCGTCGCTGCGATACTCTGCCGAGCCAATGAACTGGAAGATGCGGGGGCTGTAGCTCTTGACAAACTCCTCGCTGACGGTCTCGGCATAGGCGTCGATCCAGATGTGCTTCATCATGATGGCCAGGGCCTTCACGTTCTCCATCTTGGCAGGGACGACATTGTAGGTCTGGTCGGTCTCGTAGTCCTGATAGCGGTAGATGACGCGGATGTTGTAGGGGTCCTGGTAGTTGGCCTTCAGCCACTGGTCGAACTCGCTCAGCTCTTTCGCGTCGTTGGCAAAGATGCTGGGCTGCTTGGGCTCTTCGTCCTTGCTACATGACAGGATGGCGAGCGTCACGGTGCAGGCAATCAGCAAATGATATATCTTTCTCATTGTATCTTGGGTAAAATAATGTTTTCTGGTTCTGTCTCAGTGTTGCCCGGTGTCTGTGTCTGGGCTTCTCCTCCCTGCTGGGTGGCTTGCTCGTCGGTGTCGCGAGGGTTGCCCTGCAGTCCGGCGGCTATCACGTCGCTGGGCAGCTGTATGGCTCCGCGCAGGTCGCCGGGCTTGAAGGTGAGGGCATCCTCGTTCTCTACGTAGTGCTCATACTCTATGCCGTAGCGTTTCAGGTCCATGAAGCGCAGGCCCTGGAATATGGTGGTGACGCGGCGCATGTAGAGAATGAGCTGCAGCAGGTTCTCCTGTGTGCCGGCTTCTACGGTGAAGCCCTGTGGGGTCATCTTTTTCTTGATGCTACGCTCGAACTCGCTCAGCGGATGGACGGCGGCATACTTCAGCTGGTCCATGAAGGCATTGACGTTGTCGACGGTGAAGTCGGTGCGGGTGGTGCCGCCATACGTCTGCTCCAGGTTGCCGCTGGCCCAGATGTTCATGTCGGCAATGGCTTTGTCGTATTGCTTCAGCTGGGCGTAGGCCTCGGCACGGCAGAGAATGGTCTCGTCGCCAGTGAAGATGGGGTCGACAATGTGTACATAGCCAATGCCATTGACCTTGTCGGTATATTCGAACACCTCTTCCAGCTTAGGTTCCAGCACGAAGTTGTTGTTGCCATAGAGGCTGTGGGCGCTCCAGAGCAGTGTGCGCTGCGAGGTGGCTGCCGCCGGATTCCAGGGCGATATGGCCCAGTAGGTGTCGTAGCTCAGTACGGTCATGTTGTGGGCATAGCGCAGATAGGCACCCATCGTAAGCACACGGGCGGCGATGGAATAGGCCGGCAGCATGAGGAAGTTGCAGGCCTGGCTCGACTGCACGTACATGTTGAAGTAGTCGTCGACACCGGCAGCGGTAGAGTATGGTTCGCGTATGCGAAGACATTCCGCAGGGGTGTTTCCCAAGGCCTTGGTGGCATACTCCACCACCTTGTCCCACTTCTGGTAGTACAGGTTGAAGCGGGCGGCAAAGGCGTAGGCTGCCTTCTGGTTGAAGTGGTACTTGGGAATGGAGTAGATGGCATCGTCGATGAGGGGCAGTGCCTGCTCAATGTCGTCGTTGATGAGCTTATAGAGCTGGGCCAGTGTGCCGCGCTCGTAGTGGGTGTCGACCGACTGTTCGGGCTGCAACGGATAGGGCAGACCCAGATACTCGTTGGCCTTCAGCGAGTCGTAGGCCATGCAGAACACGGTGCTCATCTGGAACATGCTGAACGCACGGCACAGGAGTGCCTCGCCGCGCTGGGCCTGCAAGTCGCTGCCGTTGCCCAGTTCGTTGATGGCCTCTAATGCCTCGTTGGCCGTGGCCACGGCACGGTAGAATCCGTTCCATATTTCGCGGGGACTGTCGTTGTTGTCCGACGTGATGGTCTTGAAGCGGTAGGCCTCGTCGACCTGTGGAAGGGTGCCGTACTTCTTGCCATTGTCGGTCACGTTGTCCGACGATATTTCTGAAATAAGAATGGTGCTCGACGTGGGATAGGCCGAGGTGACGAGCTTGGTCACCTTCTCGACAGAGTTCACGGTGGCGCGGTCGTCGGGCAGCTTGTCAAGATATTCGTCGCACGAGGTCAGTGCAACGACCGCGACACAGCCCACCATCAGACAGGGAATGATATGTTTGATACTTCTCATATTCTTCTTTTTCTTCACTTTTAACTTTCCACTTTTAACTTTCCACTTTTAACTTTCCACTCTTATCACAGTCCTGCTCTGAGCGTGAAGGTGAACTGTCGGGCCATAGGCACGGCCACACCGCCGGTGTTGAAGAACTCAGGATCCTGTCCGTTGAGCTTCGAGTCGGAGTAGATGAGGAAGAGATTGGTGCCTTGCAGCTTCAGGTTCAGCGAGTTCAGTCCGATGGCGCTTACCCATGATGTGGGCACGTCGTAGGAGAGCGAAATCTCCTTCATGCGGATGAAGTCGCCCTTGGCTATGCGGGCCGTTGAGTAGTTATAGGCGTTATAGGCATAGTTCAGGTAGGCATCGGCCTGCCTCATGCGGCGGTCGGCCAGCACGGGTATGTCGGTCTTCAGCTCGTCGCCGCTGATGACCCATCGGTTGTTAAACTCCTTCGGCATGGCGTCGAGGTCGCTGTAGCTTGCACTGAACACGGGGTCGAGACGCACCACGTTGCCAAACGAGTAGGACGCGAAGATGTTCAGGTGCAGGTTCTTATAGGTAAAGGTGTTGCCTAACGAACCGGTGATGGTGGGGTCGGTGGGACCCTCATACACCAAGTGGTCGAGCACGTAGGACTGGAAGTCGTGGTCGCTGATGGTCTTCACGCCGTCCTGGTTGATAAACGTGGGAAGGCCCTGCTCGTTCAGGCCCTGGAAGTCGATACTCCAGAGGGCGCGGTAGGGATAGCCCACCATGGTGAAGCCGCTGCGCTGCAGCTGGCCTGTCATGTAGTAGATGGGGCTGCGCGAGTCCATCTCGGTCACCTCGGTCTTGTTGTGCGAGAAGATGAAGTCGGTGCTCCACTTGAAGTCCTTGCCCACAATGTTCTTCGTCGAGATGCTGAGTTCCTCGCCGTGCGACTTCATCGTGGCCACGTTGGCATACTTGGTGATGGTGCCGCCCACGCCGGTGGTCATGCGGGGACCAATGAGGTCGTAGTTGTTACGTGCCCACCAGTCGAAGGTCACGTTGATGCGGTTGTTCAGCAATCCTAAGTCGATACCTATGTTGAACTCGTGTTTCTTCTCGTAGGTCAGGTCGGGGTTTCCAAACTCGTCGATAGTCAGCGACGTTTCCTTGTCGGCGGCAAAGGGTCGCCAGGGGTTCTGGCTCACGATAATCACCTGTGCGTTGTTCACTGGGGGCTTGTCGCCGGTGAGCGAGTACGACACACGCATGGTGGCATGGGTCAGGGCGCTCTTGAAGGCACTCTCGAACCAAGGCTCCTCGTGCATGTTCCAGGCTCCCGACACGTTCCACGTGGGCAGCCAGCGGGCCTTTCGCGAGCGTCCCAGCTGGTTGCTTCCCTCATAGCGAATGGTGGGGGTAATGGTGTAGCGGCGCTTCCACGAGTAGGTGGCGGTGCCGAAGAAGGCCACGTCGCGGCTGTAGGTGTTGCCCACCTCGTAGTACATGTTGTTCTCCTCGCTGGCCTGCTTGAAATAGTTGTAGTCGTAGGAGCCGAGCATGCCCATGTCATACTGCATGCCCACGCCGTTGAAGTAGTCAGACTTGCGGGTGATGTCGTTCACCTCCATGCCGCCGAACACGTTCAGAATGTGCTCCTCGTCTTCGCCGTAGGCATCGTTATAGTTGGCCGTGGCACGGAAGTTGGTGCTGTTCATGATGTTCTTGTAGGCACGATAGAAACCGCCCTCGGGCAACACCGAGTACTTCAGCGAGTTGGGCTGGTCGGGGTCGAGATAGAGGAAGGGGTTGTTGTCGCGCATCGTGGCATCGTCCATGGCGCGGAAGGCCATGGCCTGGTTCGACTGTTCGCGAATCTGATGGGTGCGCGAGGCATAGGTGTAGTTGTAGGCGGCCAGTGCTGCCAGCTCCACCTGGCGAATGGGCTTGTACTTCAGCTCGGCCTGGAACTTCAGGTTCACCACATCTAAGTCCATGTAGTTGTTCGCCAGCTCGTTATGGATGTTGAACGGAGCATAGTTGCGGGTGTAGAATGTATTGGGGTCGAGTGTACGGCTCGTGTTGATGGCATAGCTGTAGGGGTTGATATCGAAGTCGCGGCTCACCTGTCCCGACACGGGGTCGGTGCTCTGGTTGGTGGTGCCGGGAGCCTCCTGCTTGCGGTAGGCGGCATTGCCTATCAGGTTGAGCGACACCTTCTTCGACAGGTTGTAGAGGGCGTTGATGTTGGCCGTGTAGCGCTGCACCTTGCTGCGCTCCGTCCATCCGGGGTCGTTCATCACCGAGAACGAGGTGTAGTACTGTGCCTTGTCCGTTCCCGTCGACATGGAGATGGAGTGGTTCTGCGAGATGCCGGTAGAGAACAGCTCGTCGAACCAGTTGGTGTTGCGGAACTCGGCCTCCTGCAGGTAGGCGTTCATGGCTTCGTCGGTATTGGCCAGGAGGAACTTGCCCGTCGTCGGGTCGTAGGTGTTCATCAGCTGGTACATCTTGCCGTAGACGCCGCTCTCCGAGCCACGGTAGGTCTCAGAGAAGGTGAGGAAGCCGGCATTATACATCTCTTTATATACAGACATCTGCTCCTGCGAGTTCATGATGTTCATCTGCGAGTAGCTGGGTTTCAGTCGCATGGTAAACTCGCCCGTATAGCTGATGCGCGACTGTCCGGCCTTGCCCTTCTTCGTTGTCACCACAATCACGCCACCCATGGCGCGGGCACCATAGATAGAGGTGGCCGAGCCGTCCTTCAGAATCTGGAACGATTCAATATCGTCGGCGTTCAGACCTGCTATGGCGCTCGAAATCAGGGTGTTGGCATCGCCACTGGAGAGGGCGTCGGCATCTACCTCGGTCACGTCTTCCATAATCACACCGTCTACCACCCACAAGGGCTTCGAAGCGCCGTAGATAGAGGTGGCACCACGCACACGAATCTTCGGGGCAGTACCGAACGTGCCGCTGACATTCTGGACGCTCACGCCGGCCACACGGCCTTCCAGTGAGCGCGAAATATCGGCCACACCGTCTATCTTTGTCTTCTCGGCATCGATCTTGGCGGCAGCACCCGAGAACAGGCGCTTGTCCTGCTTCACCATACCGGTGACCACCACCTCTTCGACCATCGTGGCATCGGCAGCCATACGCACCTTCATGCCGTTTCTGGCAGTGAGACGCTGGGTCTTCATACCGATGAAACTAATCTCAATCTTCTTGCCCGCCGGCACGTTGATGGTAAACGCACCGTCGACGTTTGTGGTAACTCCCTGTGAGGTGCCCACCACCTTGACCGAAGCGCCAATGACAGGCTCGCCATCTTCCTGAGAGACCACCGTTCCCGAAACCCTATTCTGAGCCAGTGCCACTCCAAGGGAGAGCATCAGCCCGAACAAAAGCATCGCAAATCTTTTCTTCATAAATGTCTTTTTTGTAATAAATCTTAACAAGTCTTGTTCCTAAAATTGCAATTAGGGTGCAAAAGTACTGCTTTTTTTTCAATTTGCCAACAATTTTGAGAAAAACTTAACAGAAAGTCCCTCTTTTCTTCTTTTTCTATGTCGTGCGCTAAGAAACAAGTTCTTATGTTCCTATGTCAAAAAACTGTCTTTCTGTCGAAAAATGAAATTTTTCTGTAATTATTTGGTCAATACAAAATAACTCCGTACCTTTGCATCCGTGTTTCTTCGGAGGCACAACTTTTATTTGCTCAATTCTCCTGCAGAACTACCACCTCGAAAGAAGAAAGAGCAGATATATTAACACAATGGAGTATGCACTAAGTGCAGACTCTTCATAGTGTTAATAGGCTGTGGTAGGCCTTGCAGGAGTATGATTGAGGTCTGCGCT
>CAJONO010000128.1 GCA_905235905.1 uncultured Prevotella sp. | reverse complement strand
TTGCTATCTTACTGCTTCGACCGTGTATCCCTTCCGTCGCAGCAAGTTAATTATTGAATCATCGCCCAACAAATGGCGGGCACCCACTGCCACCATGCAGGCGCCTTTGGCGATGTTCTGCTCGATGACGGGAAACCATGCATTGTTCATGGCTGAAGTTGGCAAGGCATCTTTGTTGAGCGTGGAATTCTTTTTCAGGCTCTTCAGCACATTATGAACGCTGCACGTGTCATTTTTCAGATAGGCAGTAGTGATTTGTCGGACAGGCTCAGGCACCTGGTCGTCATCATTGTGTATGCCTATATAAAGCATCGTGGCTTCAAACTTCAGCGAGATGACAGGACGTTGTCGTTGTGTTCGGGGGCGACCAAACCATTGTGCGTGTTGCTCCGTAGTTTCCAACTGACCAATCTCAATCCCTCGCTTGACGGCTTCCTTAGATAACACGCCCTCCACGGCTTGAATGCCATAATACCCCTTTGCCAGGTTATAGCCAGAAAGATGGTTGAACCAATAGAGCGGGGTCTTTTTCCAATACTCCGTATCGCCCATCTTCCGGGTCAGGAATTGATGCACCTCCTGATATTGTGCCACGCTGTCAAAGAGGCTCTCATAGGTCGTGCCTTCGGGCATCAAATCATTCTCCGTGGCATCATTCGGGCATCCCAGATACTCCGCTATGCTCATCTCCTTGGCAGCCAACCGATTCGACACAGTCAAGTCCGTCTCGAAGTACACCGTATTCACGTTCGACAAGGCCTTATCGACACCGTTAAAGCCAAACACATCCTCATGTGTGAAGCTGTGTCCGCCTCCGTGGCAGGTGCCGAAAAGGTATGACTTCTGTTGAAGTCCGTTGCCGCTGATTTCCCATAGCCAGCCGGGGTTGCCGTCGGCCTTGTCCTTTGCGTCTTGTGCGATTGTCGGCGAGAGAGCGGCGATGGCGAGCAGCGCGGTGATGATTGTTCTCTTGTTCATGATTTCTCTTATTGTGATAACGGGCGGAAAGAGCCGTTTCTGTCCGCGATATACTTATTGAGGCATCGGGCTATTTCGGGGTAGAAATCGTTGAGCGTAGGATATTGGTCGCGGTGGGCTGAGTAGAAGCGGAGGGCTGTGACGACATCAAGCATCCACGGGAAGCCCTTGCCCAACGTTTCAATGGTCAGCGTGTTCACGGCAAACTTATTATAGCCATGCTCATAGAAATAGACAATGACTGCGGCTCGGACAAGGCTCTCGTTGATGACGATGTGCCAGTTATTATAATGTAGCAGTTGCATCACCGACTGCGAGAGTTGGAAAAGTCCTGTTCCGACTTCCTGCATCGTCTTGGCATTCTCGGCTTTGTCAAGAAGGGGGTTGACAAACGAGTGATTGAACTCATGCAGAGGCAGGCTGGTGTCGAACGAAAATTGCCCATTCGGATTGTAGCCACAAACGGCAAACACCTCGCGAGGCTGGTCTGTCAATTGCCTGGAAGCGCTGTTGTTGGAATCGCCGTAGGTGAAGCCGATGATGAGATGGAACCGCTCAGTCGGCTCAGAGCCGTTGTAGAAGCGACTATACCATTCAGGATGGATATACCCCATGACATTGTAGTCGTAGGTTTTCAGGAATTCGTCGTAGAAGGGCTTGTGCTGCTCGTAGAACTCATGGAAGCGGGTGTCGGCGTAGAACTTGTTGAGCCGCTTAACGAATTCGTCAAGGTCAACATTCTGCCAGCCGCTGTTCTTGAGTTCGGCACGGTCGCCAATGAGCTTGACCTTGCCTTTGTCAATATCAAGATGAACGGCCATATTCGTCACCCGCTCATAGCCGATGCCGTATTGGGCACGAATGTCTTTGTAGAAGGCCACGGTGGGATGCTCAACGAACTTGGCGAACCATGCCTCGGTGTCTTTGGAATACTGTCCGGCCAGGTCGTCGCTGAACTCCTGGAATCCTGCCGTGCGCGAGAGGATGCCCATCAGTTCGACAGTTTCGGAAACTTCCGATTTGATTTGTGCGGATGCCCCCAATGTCAGGATGAGGAGCAGCGCAGTAATGATAGTTTTCTTCTTCATATACATTTTTATTATTAATTGCTTGGTTACAAAAACGGCGCGAGTCTGATTCCGCATCCGATTCAGAGGCATCGCCAAACGCCGTTCTCCAAGATACAAGTCTCAGCCCGCGCCTAAACGCGAGCATCGACTCTTTTTCATCTCTGGAGATATTTTGGCGAAATTTCTGAAACAAGAATCAAAAAGTCAACGCTTCCTTATGTCATTCTATGTCCGTCGGTCTATCCGCTCATATTGTCTTTATTGTTTAAATTCGTCTGCAAAGGTACAACAAATTCCTCAAACTCCCCCCGTTTCAGCCGGAAAAATGAGAAAATCGCCCGTTCCGCCATTCATTCCCCCACATTATTAACTTACAGGCCCTCGATTTCCTCCGCCATCAAATCAATAACGGCATCGGGCATCACGTCAAGTCCAAAGAGAAGGTCGTCCTTGTCGTAGCCGAGAAACGCGATGTACTTCAGAATGAGGGCGTAGTTGGTCTGGGCATAGACCATGCTCTTGCGTCCTGTGGCATCGAAGCAAATGGGGTCGTGGTGGGCGATGCGGTTGCGGAAAGCCTTGATTTGCTGCAATTCCTTGAAGATGGCTTTCTGTCCGAGACCAGTCTGTCGACCTGTAAATATCTGCAAGATGGACTGACCACCGAGACGGAAAGGAACTTTGGTGAACATGTATGTCCAGAAGCCAAAACTGACTGATGCAACCACTTTGTCGGGTGTGTATTTGCCTTTGGCCACCATCGCCGTGATGTCATTAAGCGTGTCGTGCTGATGTGGAGAGTGCTCCAGCATACCACCGCTCTGCAACTGGTGGTAAATCCAATCGGCATCGTTGAAATGGGCTATATAGTGCTGGTCGATGGCATTGCGGAGCACGATTTCGAAGATGTTCAGTACGCCTTAGAACTTCTGACACAACTTTACGTTATGCCGGTAGAGTGTCAGGGCTTTGTTGGTGTCGCCACCGCAGGCATTCTTGTATTTATTGAGCCTTGCAGCCGAGAAAGCATCCTCGAAATCTTTATATTTCATAATTTTTTGCCATTTGTTTGCACAATTCAGATATTTTGCCTACCTTTGCAGCGTAATCCCCCGGAGTCCCTGTTCTAAAGACAAACTTCGGGGTTAAGTTTTTCTTGTAGGCAGGTGCAAAGGTACACCATTATTCCGACATACTTTTCATTTTTGAAAGAAAAGTGAAGAAAAAAGCTAAACGTATGTCTTTTTTGTCTAAAAAACATGTCTTAAAAATCTAAAAACGACAAAATACAAACCAAACATACACTTTTGGACAAGCAGACACGAGTTTTACCTTTTTTCGCAGTATCTTTGCAGCATCTATACAAACAAAACTGAGAAGATTATGAACAAACTACTAACAGTATTGTGCCTGCTGGCATGGGCATCGTTCCCTGTCCAGGCACAGGATGAAAGCTTGAAGATGCGTTTCGACTTCGAGAACGTGTCGGGAACAAGTGTGACGGACAACATCTCTGGCGTGACAGCCAGCCTGAAGGGTGCCGCCAAGGTGGTGGCGCTGGGCGACCTGCATGTGCTCGATCTGGGCAACGGCACGGGCTACCTCGACATGACGGCAGCGGCAGGCAAGGTGCTGGCAGCACAGGGCAGTCACAGCATATCGGTGTATTATCGCGTGGACGAGGCGGCCTCACTGTCAGGCAACGGCTACTTCCTTTGGGCTTTCTCCACACAGACGGCCTGTAGCGCCACGTCGGGGGTGTACTCGGCCTACCGCCTGAACGCGCAGCGCATCGCCTCGTCGACGGGCGGCTACCAGAACGAGACAGGCTACTCAGTTGGCACAGCCTCGCCGAAAGGCCGCTGGATGCACGTATGCTTCACGCAGACGGGCACTACGGGGCGGCTGTACATCGACGGACAGTTGCAGAAGGCCGTCACAGGCATGCCAACGAACGCCACACTCTATGGTACGACGAAGCCGGCATACTGCTGGATAGGCCGCGCACCGTTCTCGGGCGACAACTACCTGAAGCAGACGTTGGTGGCCGACTTCCGTGTGTACGGCGCAGCACTGACAGCTGCACGGGTGGCAGAGCTGGCGGCAAAGACCGCCGAACTGGACTACGCCTACGACCACGGCACCCCTGGCGACATGTCCGCCCTGCAGACGGCCATCGCCCAGACAGAGGAAGCCATCAGCGGCGACACAAGCGACTATCTGCCCGGAGCCGTGGCCAACGTGGAGGACATGCTCACAATGGCACAAGACATGGTGGCCGACGGCACCTTCAGCCAGACGGCACTCGACAAGATGACCACACAGCTGAAAGCCGCCATCACGTCCATGAAGGCCACTGAGGGCAAGCTGTTCGACATGAGCGACGCCGTGGCTGCGGGTGTCTATGACACCGAGCGTGGCTTCCGTCATCCTGGCGGCATGCACACGCAGCAGGACTTCGACCGCATCAAGGCACAGTTGGCGGCAGGCAACGCCACCGTCAAGGCAGCCTACAACGTGCTGAAGAGTGCCGCCTACGCCCAGCCCAGTGTACAGACCTATCCCGTGGAGAGCATCGTGCGCGGCGGCTCAGGCGAGAACTACATCAATGCTGCCCGTGGGGCGACGATGGCCTACCAGAACGCACTGCGCTGGAAGATTGAGGGCAACGAGGCATGTGCCCGTGCCGCCGTGCGCATCCTCATGGCGTGGGCTAACACCACGAAGCAGGTGACGGGCACCAGCGACGCCTGTCTGGCCGTGGGCATCTACGGCTACCAGTTTGCACAGGCCGCCGAACTGATGCGCGACTACGAGGGCTGGAGCCGTAGCGACTTCGAGACGTTCCGGCGGTGGATGCTGCGCGTGTGGTACTATCCTGCCATCGGCTTTCTGCGCGGGCGCAACGGCACATGGGAAAACGCCGACAAATGGTGGCAGGCTCCTGGCCACTACTGGTCGAACTGGGGACTGTGCAACGCGCTCTGCGTCATCTCTATCGGCATTCTCTGCGACGATGTGTTCATCTACAACCAGGGCATGTCGTTCATGAAGTACGACCAGGTGGGCACCTTCCGCGACCCGCGCACCGCCAACCCCATCCTGAACGACGGGCTGACGGAGTTCATCGGCAATCTCGTAGTCACCACCTCGGAGAGCGACTTGGAAACGGAAGCCTACGGACGACTGGGACAGACCAACGAGAGCGGACGCGACACAGGCCACCCGGCCATGGCCATAGGACTGGCCATTGACATCGCCCACACGGCATGGAACCAGGGCGACGACCTCTTCTCCTACATGGACAACCGACTGGCTGCCGGCATAGAGTATATCGCTGCACAGGTGCTGAGCGTCGAAAACCTGCCCTGGACGAACTATAGCTACGGCACCAACGGCATCTACTACACCGACTCGCGCTGCTGGACGATGACAGGTCCCTGCCTCGGCGTGCAGATACGCCCCTGCTGGGCTACGGTTATAGGCCACTACGAGGGCGTGAAGGGTGTCACCATGCCTTTCTCGGAACAGGTGCTCGCCAAGATGGGTACCGACGGAGGCGGCACGGGGGGCACCAGCGGCAGCTATGACCAGCTGGGCTACTCGGTGCTGATGAACACCCGCGACGTGCAGCTCTGTCCTGAAGACCAGCGCCCCACACTGCTTACTCCCCGCATCTCTTTCGAGCGAACCGCTACGAGCAGCAACCCGTCGAAACCCTACTCACCGCTGCTGAAAGACTATGGAACGACCATCGAACACAGCGAAATGGGCGGACTGAAGAACACCTACACCACCGACAACCAGACGGGCGTGCCGCGTGGCAGCGTCGTCACCCTGCAGCCACAACTGCCCGACGGCGAGGAGGACACCGGCCAGTGGCAATGGAACACGGGCGAGACCACCCGCGACATCACCATCACCGCCGACCGCAGCTATATGTACCGCGTCACCTACACCAACAGCAGAGGCATCGAGAGTCAGCAGCTCTTCTCCATCGCCGTGCAGGGCGACTGCGAAGAGACGCCTGGCTTGACACCTTATATTATATATAATAGTAAGACGCTGAACAACGCGACCACCGTCAGTGTGCCTTATGGCGAGGAGGTGACGCTGGGCCTGAGTGGCACCCGTGGCTTTGACACCTTCCTCTGGGACGACGGCACCACCGCCAGCACCGTGACAAAGACCGTGGTTCGCAACCGCGACGTGCAGCTCATCTATCAGAACCAAGGCGGGCGCAAGACACTGTTCACGTTCCACCTGAGTTGCGAAGGTGGCAGTCAGACAGACATTGAAACCGTGAGGTGCCAAAACGTAATCAACCCATCGGCAAATAACAAATGTTTTGACCTGCAAGGACGGCTTATGAAAGGCAATCCTACAAGAGGTATATATATCAAGGACGGTCGGAAACATACTGTCAAATAGGATTGTTATCTCAAAGAAGATTTAAGTAAAAGCTGCTATCCAAACGTATTACCATAAAAACAAAATTCGAATGAGGCTATTTTTAATATTCTTATCTGTTTTCTGTTACACCTCTGTTTGTGCACAGCAGAGCAGTTATAAGTTGGCGGGACCCTACGAGGTGGTGGCCCGCGACGGTGAGTTCCGTGGTTCGAAAGGTGGTAGCGAGCGCGACATGAAGGCCGCGTGGGACTGTGCCCTTAAGGGACAGCACGAGAAGGCGCTGGAGATTATCAATGCATACGCTGACAAGTTGCAGCGTCTAGACGGTCACGATGCACCGCTTTGTCTGATTCAAGGCTATTGGCTCTGTCGTGCGATGATGATAGAGAGGGTACATCGAACTCCTGCGTGGGAAGCAATGCTTCGTCGGGCGATGGTGCCTACGATGGATAAGTTTGAGGCGAACTCGCCGTATGCCAACGGCAACTGGGGGGCTATTGTGAACCGCTTCCGTATGGCGTGTGCAATCGCAATGGACGACAAGGCGATGTATCAGGCGGCCATCGACTACTTTCTGCATGCCAACGATAATGGCGCATTGCCTAACTATGTCAGCGAGACGGGACAGTGTCAGGAGACAGGTCGCGATCAGGGACATGCCCAGTTGGGACTGGGTGCCATGTGCGAGATCTGTGAGATGGCATGGGAACAGGGTGACGACCTGTGGGGCGCATTGGACAACCGGCTGATGAAAGGTATCGAGTACACCGCAAAGTACAACCTCGGTTATGACGTCCCCTTTGAGACATGGACCGATTGTACGGGGCTCTATAACGACTGGACGGAGCCAGGTGCCATGGGGCGCGGCAAACTGTGGGATGTTTATCGTATGCCCTACAACCACTATGTGGGGCGTAAGCATCTGAAAATGCCTTATACCAAGAAAGTGCTGGCCATTCAAGAAAAAGCCAGGAAGAAAAGCGGGAATAAGGGCAACATCGAGTCTGATATGTTCCTGGCTCCTGGTGTTGCAGAGGGAGCGAAGTTGCATCAGATATTTACCTATGCTGCACCTGATGGTGCTCCGCTGAAGCACGATTATGACGTGTTCATTCAGCCACGCGGCAAGAAGGAGTGGACAAAGATTGATACGTATATGGCGAAAGTCAAAGGAGGCGAAATCAGTTACTGTTTCTTCGATTTCACGGGCGATGTCTTTGTACGCGTGGTGTGCAAAAACAAGAAGTTCAAGACAGCCCGCATTCGTCCTGACTATCGTGGCACTATTGCCAATGTACAGAACGACTCAGTGGTGCAGTTCCTGCTGTTCCAGCCTGAGAATGTCAGTGTGGAGCTCGATGGCAATATCACCAACAACCTATTGGTGTTTACCTCGAAGCCGACTATTAGCAAAGAAGATGCCGAGAAAGCTGCCAAAACACAGGGCCGTGACTTCCGCTACTATGCTCCTGGCATGTACACGGAAGAGACAATCAAGGTGCCGTCGAATACAACGGTCTATCTCGACGGTGGCAGTTATTTCTCTGGCACCTTTGCTGTTGAAGATGCTGAGAATGTGAGTATCTTGGGGCGAGGCATTGCCCGTCCGCAGAACGGCTACGAGGGTTGTCATGTATATCGCTCCAAGAATGTGCTGATAGACGGTCTCATCGTGAATACATGTCCCATCGGTGAATCTACTCAGGTGACCCTGCATGACGTGCGCTCGATTTCCCATCCGCAGTGGGGCGATGGTCTGAACGTTTTCGGTGGCAGCAGCGATATTCTCTTCGACCGTGTGTTCTGTCGTAATAGCGATGACTGCACGACGGTATATGCTACCCGAAAAGGATTCAATGGCAGTGTGCGTAATGTCCGCATGACCAACTCCACGCTGTGGGCCGATGTAGCCCATCCGATTTTCATTGGTTTGCATGGTAATCCAGAGGTCGGCGACAGCATCGTGGGGCTGCGTTACGACAATATCGACATCATCTGTCAGGCAGAGCCGCAGGTGGACTATCAGGGATGTCTGGCCATCAACTGTGGCGACGGCAACAACGTGAAGGATGTCACATTTGACAATATTCGCATTGAAGGCATCCGTCAGGGCTGCATCACACAGGTGAAGGTGGGTTGGAACCAGAAATACTGTACGGCAGCAGGCGCTGGCGTGGAGAATATACTGTTCCGTAACATCCGCTATTATGGTGAACAACCCAATATGTCTGTCATTACAGGCTACGACACCCAGCACAAAGTGAAGAATGTCACTTTCGAAGGCCTGAAGATTAACGGAAAGAAGATTTACGATGACATGCCCGGTAAGCCGAAGTGGTATCAGACGGCCGACTATGTGCCGATGTTCGTGGGTTCACATGTGGAAGGACTGCGCTTCGCTAAATAGAAAATAAGAAAGAAAAAATAATAAAGAATAGTTGATAGATGATATGAGCAGGAAGGTTCTTATATTTTTCATTTTATATTTTTTATTTAGCCCCACAGGGGCGCAGACGTTGACAATCAGTAACCCTACGTCAGCACAACGCAGCGAGTTAGTGGCAATTGATGCCGCATCGTTGGGAATAGAGGCTGGCAACAGCGTCATAGTTCGGGACGTGTCGAACATAGAGCGTCCGACACAATGGACGCACGACGGCAAGTTGCTGATGGAGGTGCACGTGCGCCCTCATGGCAAGGCTGTGTTTACCCTACAGCCAGGCACACCGGCTGCTTTCCGTTCGTGGGTGGACGGACGACAGTATCCGGAGCGCCTCGATGACATCGCCTTCGAGAACGACCGTATCGGCTTCCGCATCTATGGTCCGGCTCTACAGAAGAAGGGTGAGAAAGGCTATGGCTATGACCTGTGGGTAAAACGCACTACCGAGTTCGTCCTTGGCGAACTGTATCGCAACGACCCGCGTCTGTCCTTTCATCTGGACTACGGCAAGGGCGTCGATTGCTTCGCCGTAGGTCCTACGCTTGGTTGCGGAACTCCCGCCATGCTACAGAATGGAGAGATTCGTTTCCCCTGGTGTTACGAGACGTACAAGATTCTTGATAAGGGACCGTTGCGCTTCACCGTACAGGTAGACTTTCCCACAACAGCCGACGGCATCACCGAGCATCGCGTCCTGTCGATAGACAAGGGCTCGAACTTCGTGGAAACCAGCGTTTGGTATGACGACCTGAAGCAGCCCACAGACGTGCTGGCAGGCTTCCCCATCCGCAGTGCAGGAGCAGAAACACTGGTGAAGGGCGACAACTACATACAGTATGCCGACCCGACCATCGAGCCAGAGCGCTATCAGACACAGGTCTACGTAGCCTTGTTGTTCCCCGACCAGAAAGTCGACATCGAGGTCGTGGATTGCAAATCCGCTCCAACAGCGCATGCCGCGGGCATCCTGCGCCGTTACAGTTCCAATCAGCGCTTCCATTATTTTATCGGAGCCGCATGGAGTGAGTTCGACGTGCGTTCCCAGGACGAGTGGCAGTGCCGTATAGAAAGCAAGTTGAAAGCACTGAACAATCCGCTGAAGATAGAAATAGGGCAATAATAACATGAAAATCTCCACGGCGCGATGCTGACGGCTCACGGCGGCGCTTTAGACGGGCAAAGATGACAAAATGAAACATCTTCGCCCTTTTTTGCACTTTTAACGACAACGAGCAACATATTTGCGAAACTTTTTGTACCTTTGCCCCCGTTATGGCAAAGAAAAAAATCAAAGACAACCTGAAGCTTGAAACTTGAAGCCTTCCCCGAGGAAATCACCGAGGACGGCATCAGGATTTATGGCGAGACATCATACGAGAACCAGATGGCGGTGCTGAGCCACTATCTGCACAACAACCAGGCAGAGGTGGACGACGAGAAGAAGGAGGAAATCATCCTCGCCATCCGCGAATTCCTTTCTCGCAAGCAGTTCAGACAGCCAAAGGATGAAGAAGAACTAACAGACGAGCAGATTTGGATGGCGGCAGAGTCGCCTCTACAATATAATCTATTTGACGACTTCTTCAAAGTTCCGTTTCCCGCGCCGGAGAATCCCCGCTTCACGTTCATCCATTCCCATAATTCCCATAGTTCCCATTATGCCTACCGATAACAACAGTTTCCTCACCCCGAAAGGCGATTACAAGAACCTTATCGCCTTTCAGAAGTCGGAGTGCATCTACGACATCACCTACTACTTCCTGGAGCATTACCTGCCGAAGATTGGCGACCGCACGGTCGACCAGATGAAGCAGGCCGCCCATTCGGGTAAGCAGAACATCGCCGAGGGCAACGAGACGGGCACCACCTCGATGGAGGCTTGCATCAAGCTTGTCAACGTGGCAAAGGCGAGTCTCAAGGAACTGCAGGAGGACTACGAGGACTATCTGCGCAACCACGGAAATAAGATGTGGGACGTAAACAGCGAGCAGTGCCACAATGCCCGCCTATGGTGCCGCCAGCACTCGAAGACCGAGGACTACCAGCGTGTGTGCCAGCTGCGCGACGACATCACGCTCGCCAACATCGCGCTCGTCCTCATCCACCAAACCGACTATCTGCTAAAGAAGCTCTTGGAGAAATTCAAGGCCGACTTCCTCACCAACGGCGGCATCAAGGAACAGATGTCAGCTGCCCGCCGCAATTGGCGCGATGAGCACGGGATGGGATACCTTAATGGGAGGAATGGGAATTATGGGATTTCATAGAAGCAAACCTGCCAAGCTATTACACACGCGACGATGTTCTACGCAGCGATATACTGTTGAGATACATCTGTGACGAAGAAGTCTATGAGAAAGATTTGGTATGGATTGAACGAGAATACGACAACGACAAAGAGGCTATCAAGAAAGAATTGATAAGGCAGGAAAGCCAGTTTGCTGCAGAATCTATTGAGAATTACTATCGTAACCTTTAACCAAAAGTATTATGAACACAAGGTAAAGAATTTCTTGGTTGCTTCTGCCCTCGGTATGGTTCCCCACACGCCATGGAACGGCAAATACGATGCCAACGGTGGCTATCTCGTGGTCAAGGATGACGGCGACGTACTCTGCTATCACTTCTATGACCGCAATTTATTCGAAGATTATCTCTATTGCAACACGAGACTGGATTCTCCTTCGTCAAGTAAGTACGGATTTGCAGTGCTCTACCGTGGAAACGATGGCAAAACGTATTTCAAGTTGAATCTACAAGTGCGATTCAAATAGTTTTTCTGCAAATATTTCATAAATGAGGGTGTGTCAAAATAGGCACACCCTGCTTGTTGCGTTTATATGGGACGGAAGCCCCGACGGGGCGACAGAAACATCGGCGTTTGTTCTGTCACCCCGTCGGGGTTTCGTTTGTTTACGGTCGTTCCGTGCAGGGATTCTTGCGTCCCTTTGGTAGCAAGCGTATCCTTCGTCGCCGAGCGTCGCTTCGCTCCACCACCTGCCTGTGGTCTGTAGTCCCTTCGGGACATTGCTCCACACCCTGCCTGTGGTCTTTTCAGGCCTTCGGACTTACTTGCGAAAGTTAAAAAGTAATTTAAGTATTATTCCTGCGTTATACGTATATATAAGAAAATACATATTGTATCATGAGAGTAGGAATCATAAGAGTCATCACAGGGCTTTCACTGGCCTTCAGTATCCCGACATTCAGCCCCGCTGAAGCACAAGAGCTGTCGTCGCCCGACGACAGATACACCATTACGGTAGACGAGGGTATGCATTATAGTGTGACCTTCAACGGTAAGACCATCATCGAAAAGAGTCAGTTAGGTGTAGAAATCGACAACCGGCTGTTTGAGTCGGCTCTCGGCATACCACGCGGCGTTCACGAGAACTGGTGCAACGATCTGAAACTGAAAGGTGAGAAACGTACTGCCGTTGACAGCACATGGACACCACTGTATGGTGAGAATGCACATATCCGTGATTGTTATAATCAGTTAGTACTGCATTACGAGAAGGGCGGTGTTGATGCGGATTTGAAATCTGCATCCCGTAAGTCGGGGATTTCAAATCCCCTCCAACCTGTTTCTGAAGGCTACGATAAGCGCAAATACTATGCGATGGATATTGTTTTCCGTGCCTATAACGAGGGCATTGCCTTCCGCTATCATTTCCCTGAAACTGCTAACAGCCTTTTTCTCCATATTACAGGCGAGCAGACTTCTTTTGCGATGCCTGCCGGTACGATAGCATGGTACGAGGAGTGGGCGCAGGGACCATATGAGAAAAGAAGCCTGCTTGGTTGTTTAGAGGATTCGTCGTTTAGTCGTTTAGGAAAGGAAGTGACATTCCTAAACGACCAATCTCCCAAACGACCAAACGACCAATCTCCCAAACGACCAAACGACCAATCTCCCAAACGACCAAACGACCAATCTCCCAAACAACCAAACGACCAAAACTGGTTTGAATCAGAGCGTCCACTACTGATGCAACTGCCTGATGGTACATACGTGGCTTTGTTGGAGGCGGCGATGAAGGACTATACCCGTGGTAAGTTTAAGTTGAAGAATACCAATGAACTGCAGGTTGCAATGTACGACTGTGCCGACATCATCTCGCCCTACGATACGCCGTGGCGTGTCATCATGGCGGGTGAGCGTGCCGTCGATTTGATTAACCACAAAGACCTTATCCTGAACTTAGCCCCCGAAGCCCCCCCTACGGCCCCCGAGGGGGCTTCAATAGCTCCAGCGGCAAAATCTATAGTGTCCCCCTCGGGGGACGAAAGGGGGGCTTCTTGGATTCGCCCCGGTAAGGCTTTCCGCAGTGGCAAGTTAGAGAAGTCAGCAATCTTCAAGAGCATCGATTTTTGTGCAGAGTTTGGCATTCCGTACGTTGAATTAGATGCTGGCTGGTATGGTCCTGAAGGAAAGGTGAGCAGTGATGCCCGTAAGGTCATCGAGACTCGTAACTTCACCATGCCCGAGGTGTGCGACTATGCCAAGAGTAAGGGTATCGGTGTGTGGGTATATGTCAATCAGCGTGCCCTCTATCAACAATTAGACGAACTACTTCCATTATATCAGCAGTGGGGCATCAAAGGCATCAAATTTGGCTTTGTACAGATTGGTAACCAGCAGTGGAGCACATGGCTGCATGATGCTGTAGCAAAGTGTGCAAAATACCAGATTATGGTCGATATCCATGATGAGTATCGTCCTACTGGTCTGTCGCGCACCTATCCCAACCTGCTCACGCAGGAGGGTATTGGCGGCAACGAGGAAATGCCCGATGCTACCCACAATGTGACGTTGCCCTTTACCCGCTACCTCTGTGGTCCAGGCGACTATACACTCTGCTATTTTAATTCACGGGTAAAGAACACCAAGGGTCACCAGTTGGCGATGATGGCCGTCTACTACTCGCCCTTACAGTTCCTGTTCTGGTACGACAATCCCTATCCCAAAGGATGGGACTCTGCTGAACTGAAGTTCTGGAAGAACTGTCCCACGGTGTTCGATGAGAGTATAGCACTTGATGGCGTACCTGGAGAGTATATCATCCAGGCCCGTCGCTCCGGTGAAGACTGGTTCATAGGTGCCATGACCAATAAGGATGCCCGTACCGTCAGCATCCCCACTGACTTCCTACCAAAGGGTAAGTACGAAGTGGAAATCTACAACGACGACCCCACGTTGGACACCCAGACCAAAGTAATGATTGAAAAGATCAAAATAAAAAGTGGCAAGGCCATTTCATTGCAGCTTCAGCCCAGCGGTGGTGCTGCCCTACATTTTAGTCCTGTCAAATAAATTCGTGTCATTCGTATAATTCGTGGTCAAAATGAAAAAGCTACTATGTGTCTTTCTGTCTTTGTGTTCCATGATATTTGTTATGGGACAAGTTCAGGTAGAGCCCTTCGCACTGACTGATGTGAAGCTATTGCCTTCACGTTTCCAGCGCAACATGCAGCGCGACTCGGCATGGATAGCCTCTATTCCCGTCAATAGATTGTTGCACTCATTCCGTAACACAGCAGGTGTATACTCTGCCCTTGAGGGTGGCTACGATGCTGGTTTGAAATTGGGTGGCTGGGAGTCGCTCGACTGCGACCTGCGTGGGCATATCACGGGACATCTGCTATCGGCAATGGCTTATATAGAGGTAAGTGGTAAGAGGTTAGAGGTAAGTGGTAAGAGGTTAGAGGTAAGTGGTAAGAGGTTAGAGGTAAGTGGTAAGAGCTTAGAGGTGAGGGGTCAGACCATGCGTTTAAAAGCTGATTCATTGGTACAAGGCTTGGCCGAAGTGCAGCGTCAGTATGGTACGGGCTATCTCTCTGCCTTTGGCGAGGGATTGATAGACCGTAATATCCAGGGCAAAAGTGTTTGGGCTCCTTTCTATACGTTGCACAAGATTCTGCAGGGACTCATTGATCAATACACGATGTGCGGAAACGAGACTGCTTTGCAAGTTGCTCGTGGTATGGGCGACTGGGCGTATAACAAGCTGAAGCCGCTTTCAGAAGAGACACGCACGAAGATGATCCGCAATGAGTTCGGCGGTTTCAATGAGGCCATGTATAATCTCTATGCCATTACCCGCGATGAAAAGCACCTTTGGGTAGCCCGATTCTTCTATCATAATGATAAGATTGATCCACTGAAACAAGGCAATAACGACCTCGGCACCAACCATGCGAATACGTTTATCCCGAAACTGTTAGGTGAGTGCAAGAACTATGAGCTGTTTGGCGAGGAAGACAGTCGCCGTGCCGCCACCTTATTATATAATACATTGGTCAACGACCATGCCTTTGTGACGGGCGAGGTGTCAGATAAGGAACATCTCTTCAAGCCTGAGACACAGTCAAAGCATCTGACAGGCTACGACGGTGAGAACTGCTGTACCTATAATTTGCTGAAACTGGCTGACCGTCTGTTCTGTTACCAACCCGACAGCAAGATAGCCGACTACTATGAACGTGCACTCTACAACCATATCCTCGGACAGCAGGACACGCTGACCTCGATGGTGTGCTACTTCACGCCCTTGATGACTGGTGGTTATCGACTCTACAGCACTCGTGACAGCAGCTGGTGGTGCTGCGTAGGCTCGGGCTTCGAGAGTCATGCCAAATACCAGTCGAGTATTTATTATAGAGGTGAGAAGTCAGAGGTGAGAGGTGAGAGATTACTTTATGTCAATCTGTTTATTCCTTCGGAATTGAACTGGAATGGTACTATCGTCCGTCAGGAAACGCAGTTCCCTGAGTCAAACAAAACCACTTTGACTATTCTCTCACCTCTCACCACTCACCACTCACCTCTAACGATCAAACTTCGTTACCCTTATTGGGCTTCTTATATGAAGATAAACGGTAAAAAGGTGAAAGCAGGCAAAGACGGCTACGTTAAAATAAATTCGATTAATTCGCGTAATTCGTGGTCGTTAAAAGTTGAATTCGGTATGACTCTCCGCGAGGAGGCTACTAAAGACGATCCCTCGCGTGTCGCCCTGCTCTATGGTCCCATCGTCCTTGCTGGTCGACTGGCTGATGTAGCCCATCCATTCAGCGACCCAAGCAAACACAACGACTACTACACCTTCGACTACGGCAAGCACGATGATGTCAAACTCGGTGATGTCAAGCATCTTGGTGGTCTCCGATTTGAATCTTGTGGCGTTCAAATTGCCCCGTTCTACGACCTGCAACACTGCCGCTATGTCGTATACTGGAGGAAGTAACTATTTGTTCCGTTCCAAATAACGGGGAAGGAAAAGGTCTTCCACAAACTGGCGGAGGGCTTCCAGCGTCATTTTCGTGCCGCCCTGTTCAATGGCCAATTTGCCTTTAGGTGACTTCGCGCTGAAGGTCACCTTAAACTCCTGATCGTTGAGTTTGGCTGTCAGTCGCATGGCACCGTTGCCCATCTCTTCCCACTGCGCATCCTCCACATGGATGTCACCTAACATAAAGCTGAACACATGTGGCTTGTAGCCATGAAGACCCGAAAGCAAGTCGGGCGACATTTCGGCGAAATGGCGTTCGATGACATCCTGCCAATAATCACTGATGCCATATTTAGCTGCATACGTACGGAAACATAGAATAGTATCAACACATTCTTTGATGATGCTATCGGGTCTGTCTATACCTGACATGTGCGCAAAGCTCAGCATATCTTCCCGTGTGATGGCCGTGCGTTTTCCGTTCATGCTGAGATAGTGGTATTCGTCTAACTTGTTATGTGGATTGAAGCACGAGAATGTCAGGTCGAAGGCAGGCGTGATATGCCAGTCACCGCCCTGCTCCATCATAAACTCAAAGTTTCGGATATGGGCATCTACATTGCATGTGAGGATATTGAAGATGGCTCTTCTGAACGTCTCTTCGCGTTCCTTGTAAGGTAGCCCTAACTTGATGCATACTTCCATCAACTGTTCATATGAAGTCGCCTCGGGGTTCATCGCGGCCAGCGATAGGGTGTGTACCTTCTGTTGTCCTTTCCTGTCGTAACGCTCTGTGAGAAAATGACTCTCTCCGTCAATGTCTATCAGTTCCGAAGGCATCATCTTGATACTAGCCTCTCTTGCCATATCCGCATATACCATCTCCACCTTCGTCAGAGGATAATACTTGCTTTCGGCAAACTTCAGGAGATAGTAGGTGAATCCATTGGGCAGCATCACCTGACCGCTTCGTATCTCTCCTGTCTCGCGGTTGATGGCGATAACTGCCTTAGAGTGGTTACCGCCTGCCGATGTGCCCACTTCATAGAGGGCATTGAGCGACAAATCCTCACCAGCAACGGCAACCTCCTCACGCCCTTGAAGTATCTCAAGTGCTTTCTTGTAAAGTTCTGACAGTTGGAAACTGCGATTATAACCTACTTTTTCAGCGGGTTCGAACTCCAGTGCCCCCATACCCCGTTTGCCGATAAACAGTAATTTATCGACAGATGTAATCTCAGATGAGCGAATGTTGTTCTCTGCTGCCCATGCATCAAACACGGCATTACCCCACCTGCCTGGCAGCGAGTCGGCAATGAAGGCGGGTAGTCCACAAAAGATGTCATCGTTGGCCAGTCCGTAGATAGGCAAACGATTTCGTGGGTTCTTGATGGATGCTGACAGTGGGGCAATATCGACTCCTGCATTCAAGAAGTCTGGGTGATAAGTAAAAACAGACCGTTTGCGTCTGTCATCCCAATAGAGGCTTCCCACCTCTTTACCCCAGAGCATTATTCTTACGATGTTATTTTGCATGCCTTACTCTTTTACGTTTTCCTTGTTGTATCTTCTCTAACTCGTATGGCGAAACAGGTATCTCTGGCAACACGTCGTCAAGACCCTGCATGAAGTCAATGGCACGCAGTAGTTCGATGAAGGTGCCCATATTGATATTTCGCAACTTACCGTTTTCAAAATTCCGAATGGTGATGATGCTAACGCCAGCCTTCTCCGATACCTGCTTTTGCGTAAAATTGCTACCTATGCGATAGTCCTTGAAGCGTTTGCCGAGCATCGCCACAATCTCTATCGCGTACATCTGTGATATGTTTCTGTCTTGAATCATGCTGCAAAGATAAATATATTTTCTGTTATCTCCAAATATTTTCAATAAAAGATAAAATATTTACGCTTATTTTCTTATTTGACCTTTTAGTCTTACTCAAATGAATAAGTAAAAACAGCTACGTATCCGTATTTATAAGAAAAAGATAAGATGAGAAAGAGTCTATCAAATATAACAAAACAAATTATGGCAAACATTTTTTCATTAGAGGGCAAGAATGCCTGGATTACCGGTGCCTCTTACGGCATTGGTTTCAACATTGCAAAGGCTTTTGTGGCCGCCGGTATCAAGACGATTATCTTCAACGACCGCAATGAGGAGGCCCTGCAGCGCGGTCTTGACAACTACAAGGAGGCCGGCATCAAGAACGTGAAGGGCTACATCTGCGACGTGACCGACGAGAACGCCGTAAAGGCTCTTGTGGCCACAATAAGAGTTGAGAGTTGAGAGTTGAAAGTCATGAAACCATATAAATTTGAGCCATTTCTGAAGACCACCATCTGGGGTGGCTATCAGATTGCCCCATTCAAGGGCATCTACACCGCTCAGCCGAATATCGGTGAGAGTTGGGAAATCAGTGGTGTTCAGGGACACGAGAGCATTGCCGTGGAGCGTGGTCTCGTTGACGATGTTGATGTGGGTATGAACCTCACCCAGCTCATCGACAAGTACAAAGGATTGCTGGTGGGTCAGAAAGTCTACAAGCGTTTTGGCAACAAGTTCCCGCTGTTGGTCAAGTTCATCGACTCCCGACAGGACCTCTCTGTACAGGTACACCCCGACGACAAGTTGGCGATGGAGCGTCACGGTTGTCAGGGTAAGACGGAGATGTGGTACGTCATCAAGAGCGATGTCGGCTCGAAGATCTATGCCGGCCTGTCGAAAAGCATCACGCCAGAGGACTATGAGCAGTTGGTAGCCCCCCTGTCGTCCCCCGAGGGGGACACAATAGACCGACCCCATGACAGCAAGACTATAGTAGCCCCCTCGGGGGCCGTAGGGGGGGCTTCCCTTCTCGACGTCCTTGCTACCCACGAGGCTCATGAAGGTGATCTCTACTTCCTTCCGGCAGGCCGTCTGCATGCCATCGGTGCCGGTAATTTCCTTGCCGAGATACAACAGACCAGCGACATCACCTACCGCGTCTACGACTTCGGACGCAAGGATGCCCACGGCAATCCGCGTGAGCTGCACATCGAACAAGCCAAGGATGCCATCGACTATCAGGTGTGGCCAGAGTACCGCACGTCGTACGACTCGACGAAGCCTACGAGCCAACTCATCAACTGCCCTTACTTCGTGGTACACCGTGTGGTGGTGCAGGTGGCACAGCAGGTCGATTTCCACTGCGACTCCTTCGTCATCGTCGTCTGTCTCTGGGGCGAGGCGAACATCAACGGTGTCCACATCCGGCAGGGTGAGACCATTCTGGTGCCAGCCTGCGAGAATGTGCTCTACATCTTCGGTAATGCAACCTTCCTAACCGCAACGATGTAGAAGATTGAACATTGAGCATCGACATAGAAGTAGATGAACACAATTATCTTATATAAACCACGAATTTTACGAATTTCTCTAATTAATTGTTATTGCACAAATTTGAGAAATATAAATAGTAATTTGTGTCAATTCGTGTAATTCGTCAAATTCGTGGTTAAAAAATAAAGCGTTTGTATATAAACAAAATTTGAGTAGTTACTTAGAAAATGAATAAAAGAAAATCTGTTTGGGCGGCACTGCCCGTCCTGTTCGGCTTCTTCGTCATGGGTTTCTGTGACATCGTGGGCATCTCCAGCGATTATGCTGCCTCGGCCTTTGGTTGGTCACCAACGATGGCCGGTCTTATCCCGTCGGTTGTCTTCGTATGGTTCTTCCTGCTGGGCGTACCCGTGGGACTGCTGATGAATCGCCTCGGTCGTAAGAACACAGTGCTGCTGTCAATGGCCGTCACCATCGTAGGTATGGCATTGCCACTTATCCACTATGACAGTGCGATGATACTGACCGCCTACGCCCTCTTGGGCATCGGCAATGCTATTCTGCAGGTGTCGCTCAATCCGTTACTGCAGAACGTTGTTACCGATGAGAAACTACTTACCAGTAGCCTCACGGCCGGTCAGGTGGTCAAGGCCGTATCATCGTTCGTCGGTCCGTTCATCGTCTTGGCGGCTGTCAACTGGTTCGGTGGTGGCGATGAGGGCCAGTGGTATCTGTGTTTCCCCATTATGGGTGCTATCACACTTGTTTCGGGCCTTTGGCTGTTGTTCACGCCTGTTCCGAAGGAAGAAATAATTCAGCACAAAGACAATTCTCTCACCTATAGTTTCTCACTACTCACCTCTTTGTTGAGCGACAAGACCATCCTGCTACTCTTCTTCGGCATCTTCTTTGCTGTAGGTACCGACGTGTCAACCAATTTCCTTTCGTCGAAGGTCATGATTTCGCGCTTCGCCTATACCAAGGAGGCAGCAGGCGTGGCTCCTCAAGTCTATTTCGTCTGCCGTACCATCGGCGCCTTCATCGGCATGTTCCTCATGGCGAGAATGTCGGAGATCAAGTTCTTCCGACTGAATATTATAGCCTGTCTGGTCTTTGCCTTAGCACTGGCCTTCATCAGCCATCCTGCTCTGAACTTCATCAGCATCGGTGGCATCGGATTCTGTTGTTCGTGTGTATTCCCCATCATCTATGGTCTGGCACTGAAGAGTCGTCCTGACAAGGGTAACGAGATCAGCGGTCTGATGATCATGGCTGTTGCCGGCGGAACGGTGTCGTTCCTTGTAGGTGCTGCCAACGAACAGGCCGGCATCATGGGCGGCGCCCTGGTGATTGCCGCTGAGATAGCCTATCTCACTTATTGTGCCTATTTTGTAAAATCTGCATAGTTTTTTACGTAGAGCGTGGCTTTCATCCGTATATATAATGTAGAAAGATTCAATAAGAGGTAGTTTTTTCATAGATAGTTTTAGTTAGTAAGGTTTATTAGGTAGTTTTTCGTTTTGAATACTTACTTGGGTAATTAGTTAGTATTAAGATAAAAACCGGCATTCGTGAGGATGCCGGTTTTTGTTTCTTGCATTTTTATAATATTAGCTACACTAACTACATTCTTAATATAACTTCTTGATTAATATTTGTTTGTTGTAAAATATAACTACACAAAAACTACACTCAAACTACATTTAACCACATTGGAATTACATATCGGGCTTAAATGCATGCTGTTTTCAGTCAGTAAGTATGCTGTTTTCAGTCAGCAAGTATGCTGTTTTCAGTCAGCAAGTATGCTGTTTTCAGTCAGTAAGTATGCTGTTTTCGATTGACAGAAACCTTTTCTTCGGGAGGGATGTAGTTTGAATGTAGTTAAATGTAGTTTTTGTGTAGTTTAAGTGTAGTTTCGACGTACTTTTGTAATGAAATAAATCACATGTTTCCATTAATATAGTTATAGATAGTGTAGTTGTGTAGTTTGTTTTTGAGAAAACCATAGCAACAAAATGTTTGTACAAGAAAATGATAGCTGATAATTTGGATATATAGAATAAAATTTGTAACGTTGTGCGATTTTTCATAAAAAAGAAGAATGATGAAGCCAGTTTGAGAATCAACAACTTACGAATTGGGGAATGAAAAGACAATTTTGAGAGATTTACGGAAAATGGAAGAATGTAGAAGGCGAATGGTTGCCAAATCATAACCCGGAAACTGAGGCCATTTTTAACATATCCCGTTTTCAT
>CAJONO010000127.1 GCA_905235905.1 uncultured Prevotella sp. | reverse complement strand
GACATTCTTGATCTCTGGCCAGTACTTCACGTCGATGAACTCGCCCCACGGCTCAGGGTGGTTCGTAAACCGCTTCATAAACGAGGCGTAACAATACTTGCAGGCATGAGTGCAACCTACGTATGGATTCACGCTATAGTCGGCCACAGGCAGGTTCGACTTCGTCATGACCGACTTCACTTCTATATCTTGTATCTTAATCATCTTTGTATGCAAATTTAACGGTCTATCCGCTTTTCTGCGTGCGAGGAGCCGTTGCCATAAACATCACGGCGGATGTAGGCACCATGGTGATAGGGATTGCGACGCCCCTGCTTGTCATAGTATTCGGATCGGACAGGACGGCCTGCGTTCGTCTGGCTTCTTGCAGACTTGACAGCGGTATTATCGTCACCACTATGGGTAGGCGTAAGGTACTTATCGCTCAGTTCGGGATAGCCCTTGGCTGCCATCAGCGAGTCCCAGGCAGCAGGCAGATCGATGCTGACAGTAGAGAAACCGCCGCCGGGCATGGTCTGCACCTTGTTGCGCGAGGCATCGCCCGTGATGAGGAATGCAGTAGCTCCCTTTTCCATCGTAGGGATTGTGGTCATAGTCTCGGCCTGCGTGTCGTACCAGACGGGCGTCGTGGTGGTCTCACCGCCCTCGCTGCTGATGATGTGGCTGAGGTACTGGTTGAAGGTGTGCTCGCCGCCGTCCTTTCTGCCGCCTGCATTGGCGTAGTAGTTGGCAAAGGCCCGCTCGTAGGCTGAACGGCGCGAGTTGTCGATGAGTGCATCCTCTAATTGGCCGATAGTTTTGTACTCGTCTTTCAGAATATTGGCAACTGGTTCGGTCATCAGGACGACGCGGTTGGTGAACTGCTTGCCGCTGCCCAGCGCGAACTGGCAACGCTCGCTGATGTCCCACGCCATGAGCTGCATCACGCGCTCGGGGTCGATGGTCGAGGGAGCCATGTTGTTGCCCCACATCAGGGCGGAGCTGAGCGTCACGGTGTTGTCGTTGATGTTGAAGCCGTTCTGCTCGTTCCACGTCTGCCAACCCACTCGGTGGCAGGCTTCTTCGTCCTCTACCAAACACCACGGCTGCAGGTAGCCAAAGGTGCCCATGCGGTTCTGACCGACATAATAGCCTGCCAGATTTTGCAAAGCCAGTGCCATGAAGCGGCTCAGTTCCGTGTTAGCTTCGGCATTGATTTCGCCCTGTCCGCTGCTGATACCTAACTGGCGACAGACGGGGCCGTTGAGCCACGAATAGGGAACCCACGCATGGGTGCTCTGCAGCGTGCGGCGGAAGTCACCGCCACCCATTGCCTTTGTCATGGCAATCAGTATCGGCATATACTCTGGTTTGCAGCCCGCCATGCAGGCGTTGACGGCCACATGCCATGTCGTTGTGACACGGTTAGCACCGGGCAGGGTGGCGATGACCTCGTCCCAAGCATGGTCGGTATAATCGAGATAGGTCAGTACCTTCTCATACGTCGGCGGGAAGAACGGCGTGCCGTCGCTCCACCCCATTGCCTTGAAGTGGGTGTAGATTTCATCGAGTGTGCCATGGAACACGTCGTCGGTGATGCCCTGCACGGCTGCCTGCGACGGATATTCGTCCTGCTTGATAGGCGTGGTGAGGGCTGTCACAATCTGCTGCCAAGTCACCTCGCGGGTATTCTGGATGAGCTGTTCCTCGGTGTGTGAGGCGAAGGCACCCGGATAGACGGCCACACGCAGTACGGGTACACCACAGTTGCGGGCAGTGTAGCGCGCTTCCTCGTCGAAGCCTGGAGCTGTGACGATAACCGAGGGAATGCCCAGTTTTTCAGCCACGATGCACGAGCCTGTCTCCTTCGGTGTGCAGATGCCGCAGCCGCCATTGCCCGCGATGACTGCATCTACCTTTAGGTCAATAAGCCGCTGGCGGAACAGCTCAGTAGATTGTCGCGTGATGCCTGGTGCGGGATATGGACCTGCGATAGGCAGTTCGTCATACATAATTACTTTGGCTGAAGGATAGTGCTCCTTGATAAGCCGTTTCAGTTCTGGGTGAGTGACGTTATACATGAAGTCCTCGCCCACGATGGCGATGGTCTTGTCTTCGAGCGTAGTCAGGCGCGGTGCCATCTCAATGGGTTCGATGGTAGAGAATCCCACCGGACTCACAACGTTGTAATTCACTGCTCCCGTGTTGTTGGGGTCGCAAGAATCGTCACACTGGAAACGGTCGCCCTGGGCATTTATGCCCAATGTGTATGCCATTAAGGCCATTATCAACAATAGATTTCTATACATAATGATTGTTTTAACTTTTATCTATATGATGTTTAATCTACCAAAAAGTTTAAGCCGGATATTAATCCTGCATTTCTTTTTCCCGTAGTGCTTGTGATACTCCTGTCTGACAATTCTAAGTAGGTGCGCCACCTGTCATAATGCGCTTGAAGTGTTCACTTACGGTCTTGCGTCCATGAAGGAACTACTGTGTCATAATCTTTTTACTTTTCTTTGTTAGATATTATAATATCTTTTTGAATTCTTGAAATGCACCACGCAAAGCCCTTGGCGGTGCGGCGGGCTCCATCCACGAAATGATTACCCGTGTTCCATTCCAGCGTCGTGTGATCTGAACCGAGTATCTGCTTCAAGTGCTCGTGCTCCCAACGGATGTTATTGCCCACCTGTGCAATGGCCTTGTTGCGGCTGTGCTCCTCGCGGTCGCCAAGGCTGAGATAGACGTAACGCGCATAGACGGCGTGTGCATCAGAGAAACCACACCAGGCATCTATCCACAACGACGGTGATACGGCTGCTACAGCCTCGAAGCACTCAGCCTTCGATGCAGCCCACCGCGAGAACAGTCCGCCTAACGAATAGCCGCCCAAAACGACTGGCAGATGGCCGAACCGTTCTTTCAGACAGGGAATAAGACTATCGGTGATATAATCCAATGTGTCGAAAGCATGTTCGCCCACAGCCTGACGCTTCGAAACGGCAGGGTCGTGCCACGGAGTAAGTTCCACTTCCCAGTCGCCGATAGCAAAGGCAGCCATGACGAACGATGTACCCGTAGCCTCGCTGATCATGTCCACTTCACTGTCAATGCTGCCACGCTCCTGTGCGCCCAGCGTCTGGATGAGCAATACTTTCGGCTTTTCGCCTTCGTTATAAAGCAGGCACTCGCGCCTGCCAATCTGTAATGTCTGTTTCATATAGACTGCAAAATTACATTTTTACTTCGAAAATGATAAATGCATCATATCCTTCATGTCGCTGAAACCAAGGACGGAGTAAAGCAATCGACCGGCTTC
>CAJONO010000126.1 GCA_905235905.1 uncultured Prevotella sp. | reverse complement strand
GCTCGTCATCTACGCAAGATGACAAGCAAAAGGTTGCTGAAGCTGCTTTTTTGAGGGATATTGGTATACGCTCGGAGAAAGTGATGGGAGGACATCGACCCTAAAGGGGTCGCCCATTCTGCAGATGGGGCACTCTTTTAGAGTGCTTTCCGCAGTGTTCTGACTTTCCGAGGGTCGGCACGACCCACGGTTATTGAGCGATAACGCTTCCAGCGTCATTTCCTTGAGAAGCAGGTCGAAAACTTTTCAAGAGAAAGGAAACAACATGAACTCAGATTGCAGCGCCTCGTCAATAGTTGTCTGGTCAACAATGGTCGGAGTGCATAGTGTACAGAAACTGGCAATTTTCTGGAATGAGCAAATGCCTTTCCATTCGGTCTTCCCTGCGAACGGCTTCGTCGGCCAGAAGGATTTCCATCGATGTCTTTTCGGCCCGCCCTGCCGAATACAGCAGACTTAGTTGATGGCAAAGATACGAAAAAAAACGAACCGCCAAGCAAATCAGAGTTTTTTTGTATTTATTTAGTACAAAGAGATTATTTATAGGGGGAACTGCGTTAATCTTCCAAAATCGCTTCCGTATGTCAGCAATATTTCGTAACTTTGCAGACCATATAGAACCTATTCAGCTTATCACAATGAGAAAAAAAATATCGCTGACAATCCTCGGATTGCTTTCGTTTGTGGCCGTTCAGGCTCAGATGCGTATTAACATGGGCGACGCATCGCCCCTGCGCAAGCTCTCGATAGCCGAGATGGCCGTGACCAATCTCTACGTGGACAGTGTCGACGAGAAGAAACTGGTGGAGGATGCCATCCGGGGCATGCTCAAGGAGCTGGACCCGCACAGCACCTATTCCACGCCCAAGGAGGTGATAGAGATGAACGAGCCGCTGAACGGTTCGTTCGAGGGCATCGGTGTGCAGTTTAACATGATGGAGGACACGCTCGTCGTGGTGCAGACCATTACAAAAGGCCCGTCGGAACGGGTGGGCATTCTGGCTGGCGACCGCATTGTGGGTGTCAACGACACGGCCATAGCAGGCGTGAAGATGTCGAAAGAGGAAATCATGCGCCGGCTGCGAGGCCCCAAGGGGACAATAGCCCATCTGAAAGTGGTGCGCCAGGACATACGCGACACGCTGCTGTTCGACGTGGAGAGAGACAAGATTCCCGTGAAGTCGGTCGATGCTATCTATATGATTCGGCCAAGCGTGGGCTACATACGCATAGGAAACTTTGGGGCCACCACCTATCAGGAGTTCATGGACGCACTGACCACCTTGAAGAGTCAGGGCATGGAAGACCTGATACTCGACCTCCAGGAGAACGGCGGAGGCTATCTGCAGGCGGCTGCCGACATTGCCAGCGAGTTCCTGGAGTTCGACGACCTCATCGTCTACACCGAGGGACGCCGTGTGCCGCGCCGCGAATATAGGGCCACGGCTGCCGGAGCCTTCAAGAAAGGACGCGTGGTGGTGCTCGTCGACGAGTACACGGCATCGGCTGCCGAGATTGTGACCGGAGCCATACAGGATCAGGACCGCGGCCTCGTAGTAGGGCGTCGCACCTTCGGCAAGGGGCTGGTGCAGCGGCCCATCGACCTGCCCGACGGCTCGATGATACGGCTCACCATTGCCCACTATTTCACGCCTTCGGGCCGCTGCATACAGAAACCCTACGAGAAGGGCAAGCAGAAAGACTATGCCTTGGACGTGATAAACCGCCTGAAGCATGGCGAGCTGACCAATGCCGACTCTATTCACTTTGCCGACTCGCTGAAGTTCCTGACGCTGAAGAAGCAGCGCACCGTCTACGGCGGAGGCGGCATCATGCCCGACTATTTCGTGCCCCTCGACACCACGCGCTACACCAAGTTCCACCGGGAGCTGGCCGCCAAAAGCGTCATCATTACGCAAAACCTGCGGTTCATGGACAAGAACCGCAAGAAGCTGCTCAAGCAGTATCCCACATTCGCCGAGTTCAAGGAGCAGTTCGAGGTGCCACAGTCGTTCATCGACGCCATTATGAAAGAGGCCGACAAGAAGAACATTAAGCCGAAGGACGAGGCTGAACGCGAACGCACACTGCCATACCTGAAACTGCAACTGAAGGCACTTGTGGCCCGCGACCTGTGGGACATGAGCGAATACTACGGCATTTTCAACGAGCAGAGCGACATTGTGAAACAGGCATTAGAGCTGATGAAATAGCCGAAGTTTCCCATTCGTTTTCGTGTGCATAAACATGCATTTTGCAACTTTACGAAAGCATGTTTGAAATTCATGCTGAATTCCGATGCAATTGAGTTTAAATTGCCGTGTAATTCAGCATGAATTGAAGCGTAATTCAGGCCAAATTATAACACACTGTAAATCAGTGGTTTAGCAAACCGTCAAGGTGAATAAATATTCATAATCAGTTGTACCCTCAAAAGGCGGGACACTTCAGTCAACAATGCTGGAGGCATAACAGTGTACAGGCAGGGGTTGGGAGTGAGCCCTGCTTCAAAAAAAAGGCTGCAAAGGAGAAGAACCTTTGCAGCCTCATAGTAGGAAGCGTAACTTTTATGGCATTGTCACGCTGGGAAGCGTGACCTACCGGACGACGACCTTCATGCCATTGACTATATAGAGACCCTGGGGAAGTCCCTGCAGGCTCCGCACATTGCGGCGAACCAAGCGGCCCTGCATGTCGTAGACGTTGAACGACTTCTTCTGGGCCATCAGCCCGGCAATGCCGCTCGATGCCGTGACGGTGAGTGTGCCGCTGACGTAGGTGATGCTGTAGTTCTCGGCCTCGGCACCCGAAGCCACAATCTCATACGTCCCCGGTTCGCTCTGTGCCGTGGCAACCGTCGTGAACACGGGCTTCACGGTGAGCACATCCTCGGTCTCATTGTTCTTGAAGCCAGCGTAAGTAGCCGTGAACTCGGGCAACTCAGTGTCTTGCTCGAAGGTGCAGTCGTTGGCAGTGATGGTGAGCGGAGCCTTCGTAATGGTCAGGGTGCCAGGCACAAAGACCACCTTGAAGTTCTTCACCGAGCCTTCGACCAGCGTGATGGCGTAAGTTCCCACGGCCGACGTAGCAGTAGCCTCGCAAACCAGTTCAGGTTTGCCGTCGAGTTCGGCCCCCTCGGTAGTGAACTCGAACACGGGGTTCTCCTCGCCATACTCGCGCTCATAGCTCTTGGCCGTGATGACGATGGCATCGGGCTCGGTCACAATCAGCTTGCCGTTGACGTAGCTGATGGCATAGTTCTCGGCCTCAGCGCCTGAGACGGTTATTTCATATTCGCCAGGGGCACTGTCGGCCGTAGCCTCACAGCCGACCGTAGGCTTTGTGGTGAGCACAGCCTCGGTCTCGTCGTTCTTGAAGCCGCTATAGTCAGGCGTCAGTTCGGGCATGGCCTCGCCCTGCTTCTTCGTGTAGACGCCGGCACTGATGGTGAGCGGAGCCTTCGTAACGGTGAGCGTACCAGCGACGTAGGCCACGTTATAGTTCTTCACCGAGCCTTGACGCACAAGGATGGGGTAAGTACCGACGGGCGATGCCGGCGTGGCCTCGCAAACAATCTCAGGTGTTCCCTCGAGGGTTGCACCTGCGGCGGTGAAGGCAAAGGCCGGATTGGCCTCGCCATACTCGCGGGTATAGCTGTTGGCCGTGATAGTGACAGGGTCGGCCTCGGTGACGATGACCTTACCGTTGTTGTAGCTGATGGCATAGTTCTCGGCCTCGGCTCCCGCCACGGTGACAACATATTCGCCGGGGGCACTCTCGGCAGTAACCTCGCAAGTAGCGGTCGGCTTCTTGGTGAGCACAGCTTCCGTCTCGCCATTCTTGAAGCCGCTATAGGTGAGCGCCAGCTGAGGCACAGCCTCGCCCTGCTTCTTGGTGTAGGTGCCCGCGCTGATGGTGAGCGGAGCCTTGGTAATGGTGAGCGTACCGGCAACAGTCTTTACCTCTATGTTCTGCAGGCTCGAAGCATCGACGGTGATTTCGTAGGTGCCCACAGGACTGCCGGCCTTGGCCTGGCATGCAAGCACGGGCTGTCCGCCACGCGGATTGCTGCCTTCCACCTCATACTCCAAGGTGGGCAACGGATCGCCATACTCCACGGTATAGCTCTTGGCACGAACCACGATGGGGTCGATTGTCATGGCATCGTATTCCTCCTGAGTGACCACACGGAGCACGTCGGGCGTACCTTCGGGCACGGTGAGATAGGCCGTATTGGCAGCAATATACTTCTCGGTGCCTTTCGCGAAGACGAGCGAGCCGTCGGCCGCAGTAGAGAGCACACGCATGGTGTTCACGTCGTTTTCCACCACATTGCGGTGGGTGCCTCTCACGTCGTTGCAGAAGTAGACACCCCTCAACAGGTTGGTTGCGGGAGCCGCATCCTGGCTCACCAGGAGGTTCAGCCGGTTTTGGGTAGCCAGTTGTGAAGCGGCCTTGACAATGACAGGGGTGGCAGCGGGAACGTTGCCCGAAACCTCGCTGAGCACAGCCATTCCGTAGCTGACCTTCGAAACGGTGTAGGCCTTCATGTCCTTATTGACAAAGGAGAACGGGAAAGCAGCATAGAACGTCTGATAGTAATTGCCGTCCTTGGCCTTCAGCTGTGGCTTCAGTCCGAAGTAGTTGTCGCCGTTGGCAGCGAAGGGCTTGATATACCATTTGCGCGTATCTTTTCCGTTGGTACCCATATAGCCAATATCTTCATCGTCATAGCTGTCGTTCAAATAGAGCCTCACACCGTCTTTTTGGCCGTAGGGTGTGTAAGTACCGTCATTATTATCGCGCACATTGAGGTTATACTTAATGATAGAATAGGTGTCGGAACCCTGCGAGGCCAGGTTATAGGCATCGCCGACCTGGGTGCAGTAGAGAATGGTACCGGGGTTCGACTCTACATCGTCCCAGTTCTTCAGGGTGACGAGTGCCTCCAAGTCGGCCCTTTGGCTGATCAAATCGACACTTCCCTTATTGTCGATCATCGAGACATAACGCTTGGTAGTGGCATTCTGCACCCGATAATAACCATCGCCGACAATCTGTGCCTTGACAGCCGGCACAGCGGCAAGCAAGATGCCGAGTGTTATTAGCAGTTTCTTCATTTTGATTCTTTTTATTCTGTTCTTATTGAAAGGAGCAAAAGAAATCATGCCTACCACCTGTTGTCTCCCACAGAAACAAGGTTGTTAGGCATGATTTGCTTTTAGCAGTAGCTATGCCCCGTCGACAAACCGACATGGAAGACAGCTACTTCCGACCATTTAAAGGTCATAGGTCATTACGCTTACTCAGCGATACAGACGCTGACGCGGTTCTTGTCGTTCTCAGCGAAGGGCTGAACGGTGTCACCCTTGTAGTCGCTCTTGATGCGCGATGCAGGAATGCCCTTCTTCTTCAGCAGGTTGACCACAGCGTTGGCACGTCTCTGCGAGAGGCGCATGTTCAGCTTGGCATTACCAGTACCCTTGTCGGCGTGACCAGTGACGCTAACAGTCGAGTTGGGGTTAGCCTTCATGAAGTCGACAATCTCCTGTACCTTCTTAGCCTCCTCAGGAGTGATGGTGTTGGCATTGATGGTGAAGAAGATGTCACGGCGAATCTTATCATCGTCGGTCATCTGCATGGCGTTGGTGCCAGCGGGCTTCTCAACAAGCTTCTCCACAACCTTCTCTACGATGCGGTCGATGTAGCGAATCTCGGGCTCAGGACGCGGCTTGACGCGCTTGGTGTGAGTAGAACCGAAGTTGTACTTCACGCCCACGAGTGCATTGTAGTAGAAGTCGGGGTTGCCGGCGCGCTTTGAGTTGTAGTGGTCGTTCAGACTGTTTATCTGCAGTTCCAGACCAGCACTCCACTTGTCGTTGAAGCGGTAGTCGAGGTTCAGACCTGCCTGACCCACGAAACGCACCTTGGTGCCGTCCCACAGATAGCTCAGGTTCTGATGGTTCAGCTGGTCGGCAGTAGGAGTAACAGAAGTACCATTGTAGTAGTTCTGGTTGATGCGTGTGTTAGCCTGCCATGCCTCATCGTTCTTGAAGGCGATATTGGCACCCACGCCGAGGAACATGCCAAAGCTCAGCTTGCGCTCAGGGTTGAAACCTCCGAAGAGATTCGTAAGGTCGATTGTCAAGTCGACAACAGGAGCCACATAGTTCCACTTCCACTTCTCGGTCTTGTCGAGCGACCATCCTGCACGGCTCTGCCAAGCATTGACATTCAGACGGGCACCGAGAATCGGCGAGAAATTATAACCGACAGCAATCTGTGCATTGGGCGACAGCAAGTCACCAAAAGAGACCTCACCCTCCGTGTACTGGCCGCCAATCTGCAGCTGGCCGTACCAGTGAGGCAAGAACACGTATTCGTATTCGTCCTGCTGGTCTTGTGATTCCTGCTGTGCCGATACTGGGAGTGTTCCCAGCATCAGCAAAGCGGCCATCAATATATTCTGTATTTTCATAATCTTTCTTATTAGCTTTAACGTTCAAAATTTTATTCGCTCAGCGAGTGATTGCTTACTTCACTTTGATGTAGTACTTGCGGCCAACCACAATACCGGTGTAGTCGACAGCCGAGTAGGAAATCTCGTAGGTGTAGCCAGCGGTGAGACCCTTCAGGCTGACGCGAATCTGCTTACCGTCGAGCACCTTGTTCAGATCGGCATTGGCGGTGTTCACGGCTGCTGCCAGACTTGGTGTCCAGTCGCTTCCAGTGGGCTTCACGTTGGTCACTGCCACCCACTTCTTGAAGGCAGGAGCAATGATTTCAGCGTTATAGCTGGTGAGGGCGAGCGTCATCTTAGTACCCGTCATACGTGTAGGCTTAGCGCTGTTACGGCTCAGGAGAGCAGTCTTGCTACTGTTGCTGGCGAGTACCAGAGGCTGCATGTAGTTGTTGACGTTGAAGAACTTGACGAGACGCTTGTTCCACTTGTCGATGATGTCGTAGAGAGGATCCTTCACGCTGTCGATAGCGTCGGTGACGATGCTCTGCAGGTCGAAGTCGGCAATCGAGAAGAGCATGTTGTTCAGGTCGGTCACGTCGACCACGTCGCCAGACTCGGCAAGCTTCTCATTGAACTCGTTGATCATCTTCACAACCTCCTCGGTAATGTCGACTTCAATATCCTTCTCGAAAGTCACAGGCACCTTACCACTTGCAGAACCAGAGGCTTCGAAAGCGTTCTCATAGAAGCCAGTACCTACGTAGTAGTTAGATGCGGTACCTTTAGCCTTTTCAGCCTCTTGCTGGGCAGCAGTCAATACAGACCATTTTCCCTTCAATTGCTGTACGCCATTTTCATCTTCCTCGTACCAGTCGCCGAACACGTGGACCTTGCCACCTTCAGCACCACCTACGGAACCGCTGACAGTTGCAGTGGCATTGACATCAAACTCATCTGAGAACTCTACGGTAACGGTAGTCTTATACTCCTTACCCTCAGTCTTAATCTGCGAGATGCCCTTCACCTGAATGCCACCCTTAGCCTTCAGTTTCTTGGCCTGGTCGATGAATCCGGGCTCTTCAATCTTCACCTTATTGATAATATCATCGATGAAGTTCTTCAGGCGCTGAACGCCAGGAACATTCTGGAAGGTCACATCGTGCAAGGTGTTGTAGCTCATGGGCTTCACAGCTGTAGCAGCGAGTGCATACTGCGAAGTAACCTTGATAGTCTCGTTGAGACTGTCGGTCCACTGTGCGGTAGCACCGTAAGCGGGCAGATGAACGGTGCGAACACTCTTGAAGAGGCCAGTGGCCAGACCCGAGAGGTTCAGACCCTTATTGTTCTTGGCATCGACGAGGATGTCCTTCACGTCGCTGAGAGCCTCGGTGTTGATCTTCACCTTCACCTTCTCAATGTCGCTCTTGTCGAGCGTAGCGTTTGCCACGTAGAAGCCGTTAGCACTCTGGCTACCCACAGTAGTACGAGCGTGAGAGATGCCGAAGGCCAGCTCCTCGTTGCAAGCGTTCAGGGCACCGAGCTGTATGGGCGACTCCTCACCCTTGCTGTTCTCGAGAGCGAAGGTAGTACCCGTGAAGTCACGGTTGGTGGGGTTCACAGTGAGATAGAGGCGACCGGCATTGCCTTCCTTCTCGTTGAAGATGACCTCGCCGTTCTCAATGAAGAAGCTCTCGCCCTTCAAGGTTCCTGCATTCTTGAAATCGCTCGCCTTAATGGCTTCCGAAGCATCTACATACTTAGAAGAATTATTTGTCGGGAAATCAACTTCTTGAATAGCCTTTCCGTAGAAGGCGGCCAGAATATTCGACTGGACGCCGAAGGGAGCCGAAACACTACCGAAGATGGGGTTGGAAGTGCCCTGGACGATGATGCCTGTGATGAGCGACTTGAGCACCTGCTTGAACTGGTCGTTCAGCTGCTTGATGGCAGCAGCGTTCTCAGCCACCTTCTCGTTGGTCTCGGCGATGCTCTGCTTCAGCTCGGCAACGCTGTCGGCCAGATTCTTCTGCACCTGGTCAATCTTATCGTTCAGAGTGCCCAGCTTGGTATTGATAACCTCCACGCTGTCGTCGAGGTTGTTCTGCAGCGAGTCGATGGCCTGCTTGTAGAGAGAGTCAGAGTAAGCAAGAGCCTTCTTGTGGTTGGCCAGAGCCTCGTCGCGCACCTCTCTGAGCTGAGTGGTATCGACCTTGGCGTCGATAGCCTGCTGCATTTCGCGCAGTTTGTTCCAGATAGCGGTGGTGTCGTTGTCATAACGATCCATGAACTCGTTGACCAGCTTCTGCAGGTTGGTGATGTAGCCATACTGCAAATCGGCGCTGTCGAGAGAAGCCTTTGCGTCGGCAAGAGCCTTGTCGATGTCGGTTCTGTGAGCGTTGATCGAGTCCTTCACCCAAGCATAGTCGCAGGTGCAAGACTTAATCTTGGCCACAGCGTCTTCGAGAGCCTTGATTCTCGTAGCATAGCTGTTCACGCTGTCCTGAGCAACCTTGAGTCCGTCTTCAGCGTCCTTCAGTCGCTTGTCAAGATTGACGATGTCGGTGAGAGCCTTTGTCAGCTTGGTCTGTGCGTCGGCCATATCGGTAACCAGCTTGTTCACAGTAGCCGTGTCGGCCTTGGCAGCCAGCAGTCCGTCGGTCTGAGCCTTGGTGTAGTAGTCGCCCAGAATAGAATCCAACTGTGCTTTGGTGATACCGGCAACGATGGGATCGAGTGCATCGAACAGCGAATCGACCTGTGCCTTGGTATAAAGCTGCGTCTTGTCGTAGTAATTGTTGAAAATGCTGTCGACCTTCTGCTTGGTATAATAATTGTTCAGCATGGTCTTCACCTGGTCTGAAGTGAGGAATTTCGCATCAGCCTGAGTCTTGGTGTAGTAGTTGTCCAGCATACACTTGCATGCATACTTGGCGATGGAGTCCATCATCTCCTGACGTGTCACGCCATTCATTACGACAATAGTCTGCTTGATAATGTCAACCAGACTGTTCTGATTGTCAGTGATTTGTCTCTGCAACTCTGCGTAGTGTTCCTCCTCGTAGTCCTTGCAAGAAACAAACGAACCTGCGGTGCCCATCATGACAGCCACTGCAAGTAGTCCATTGATAAACTTTCTTTTCATTGACTTTAATTGTTTAATTAAACTTTATTATACATTATTATTTATATAGTCTCTTTACCACAAATTGCATCCACCACGCTCCGTGGTTGGACGCTCATTTTCATTCGTATTCTTTTATCCTTATTAAGCTTTTGTACAAAATTCGTTGCAAAGTTAAACGTTTTTTTTAAAACGACAAAGTTTTTTGTGCGTTTTTTTCATTTGTATGGTTCGATTTGTTACATTTTCGCCTGATAAGTAATAAAAATGCACAAAAGAGAACATAGCGAGGATATTATTTCTTCAACTCTAAGCGGAATTCCTGATAGACACCATTCTCGTCGAGCTGCATGAAGTCGAGATAGCCCGAGAATCCCTTGCCTTCGAGATAGTCGGCAAGATACCTGCTGTAGAAGGCAATCACATCGTCGGCTGTGGCATTGGCCTGGTCAAACTGCTTGAAATCGTTGTCGGCGTTGCCTAAGGCAGCAAAGAAATACATCACGTCCATGTTGTAGTTGGCGAGTGCTACCTCTGCATCCTCGTCGTTATACTTCACATTGTTTGTGCCACCCCTGCGGAATCGTATGGGGTTTGCGTTCTTGGTCGTAAAAGTAAACGTCTTGATGGTCACGGCATCTTCTTCGTTTATCTTCCTATTCACGGTAATGGTTCCCTCGAAGCCCTTGTCGGTAAGCAACGGATTGAGGTAGCCCTCGTAGAGCTGGGCGATGGTCTCGTCGGCCGGCAGCGAGTTGGTGGCCAGACTGTTATAGTCGGCATCAATTTTCTTCAGGGCGTTCTGGAAGTCATTATAGGCCTCCTTCACTCCGTCGCCGTGCTGCTCCACGGCGTAGGCCAGCACCCTCGGCATGTCCATGCTGTAGCCATAGAACTTCATGTTGCTGAGAGTTCTGGTAAAACCAATCTTATCTACCGAGGGGCCAGAGCCACCAGAGCCGCCAGAGCCACCAGGAGCATTAGATTCATCACCCTCGCCGCCGCAGCCGACAGTTATACATACCATGGCCATCATGGCGACTGCCAGTTTTGTGATAAGCGTAAATTTCTTCATGTCGTTTCTTTTTTAGGGTTATAAGTATATGATTTCGTTTGCAAAAATAAGTAAAACTTTTGAATCGGCAAAAAAAAACAGCATAATCTTTCAATAACACCTCATTTTAGTGATTCAAGTTTCGCATTCTCTCTTTGGAGTGCAGGAGGGCACTCCGTTTACCATGACAAACGGAAGAGTGCCAAAAACAGAGGGCGAAAAATCAAATAGTGATGTCAATATCCCCTCATTTTCCGTACCTTTGCAACCACTAACGAATTGCTAAAACAAACAATATGGACACAAACAAATATTTCTTTGCCGTAGACCTGGGTGCCACCAGTGGCCGCACCATCATAGGCAGCATTTGCGACGGCCGTTTCGAGTTGGAAGAGGTGACCCGCTTCCCAAACAACCTCATTGAGCAGGGCGGACACTATTACTGGGACATCTACGCCCTCTACTTCGAGATTATCAAAGGCCTGAAGGAGGTGGCCAAGCGCGGTTTGGAGATTACCTCCATTGGCATCGACACATGGGGGGTGGATTTCGTCTTCATTGGCGACGACGGAGCTATACTAAGGAATCCGCGCGCATATAGGGACCCCATCACTTTCAGTGCTATGGACGACTATCTGCAGCACGTCATCTCCCGACGCGAGGTCTACGACGTGACGGGCATCCAGTTCATGAACTTCAACTCCATCTTCCAGCTCTATGCCATGAAGCGCGAGGGAAACACGGCCTTCCGCAATGCCCAGAAGATTCTCTTCGTGCCCGATGCCCTGTCATGGATGCTCACGGGCAACGAGGTGTGCGAATATACCATTGCCTCGACCTCGCAGCTGCTTGACCCAAGAACGAAACAGCTCGACGAGCGACTGCTTGCCTCAATAGGCCTGACGCGCTCGAAGTTCGGCAAGATGGTCAACCCCGGCACAGTCATCGGTGTACTGACCGACGAGGTGCAGCAGCTTACCGGACTTGGCCCAGTACCCGTCATCGCCGTGGCCGGTCATGATACGGGGTCGGCCGTGGCTGCCGTCCCTGCCAAGGACGAGAAGTTCGCCTATCTCAGCAGCGGCACGTGGAGCCTCATGGGCATCGAGACGAAGGATGCCATCATCAGCGACCTCAGCTATGAGCGTAACTTCACCAACGAGGGTGGCATCGAAGGCACAACTCGCTTCCTGAAGAACATCTGTGGCATGTGGCTCTATGAGCGTTGCCGCTTGGAGTGGATTTCAAGAGGCGAGAGGTTAGAGGTAAGAGGTGAGAGTATACCATTGAGCGATGTGTCTCACCCGGAACTGCAGGGCTCGGCTATGCAGGTTGAGGCCTTCCGTTCTATTATCAATCCTGACGACAAGGCTTTTGCCAATCCGTCGAGCATGATTGAGGCCATCCAGAAATACTGCCGCGACACCAACCAGCCCGTGCCCGAGACGCCCGCGGAGATATGCCGCTGCATCTTCGACTCGCTGGCCCTGCGCTACCGTCAGGTGTTCTCGTGGCTTCAGGAACTCTCAACGCTCAACGCTCAACTCTCAACTCTTCACATCATCGGCGGCGGCTCGCTGAACAAGTACCTGAACCAGTTTACCGCCAACTCTACGGGTGCCACCGTACTGGCCGGTCCGCAGGAGTGCACGGCCATTGGCAACATCATGATGCAGGCCAAGGCCGCCCGTCTGGTCAGCGACATCTGGCAGATGCGCAGCATCATTGCCAACAGCATCGACATCGTCCGCTACGAGCCACAGGACAAGGCTCAGTGGGATGCCGCTTACGACAAGTTTCTCAGCATCGTAAACAAAAAGTAATTGAAAGGAACATAAATCTCCAAAAATCTGACAAAAATCTTTCCTCATGGAGATGATAGAGAAAAACGAATGTCTAAATAGGATGTACGATATTATTGGCGCAGCAATGGATGTGTACAATGAATTAGGTTTTGGCCTCTCTGAACCCATCTATCAGGAATGTCTTTCTATCATTTGCACGGAAAGGGGAATACCTTGGGAACGCGAGAAACTTCTTAAAATGTACTTTCACGGCCAAGAACTGGAAAAGAAATACGTGGCTGATTTCGTCTGTTATGAGAATCTGATTGTAGAATTGAAAATTGTAGAATTGAAAGCTGTTTCAGAATTAACAAATGACCACAGAGGACAGCTGTTTAACTACTTACGAATTACCGACTCTTATAGTGGTATACTCATAAATTTCGGCCACCCCAAAAAGTTGATTTGTGAGAGATATATCTATGACCCCTATACAAAGAGATACGAGTATGTAAGATTCAAATGAGATTTATGTGAGATTTGTGTAGATTTATGTTCTACAAAAAGGAACATTCTTGTTCAACATAAGATAACAATTTGTCTAATTATAATTTAAGTATCAATGAAAGCAAATCTGATTGAACAGGCTTACGCCGTAGCCAAGGAACGCTACGCAGCCATTGGCGTCGACACCGACGCAGTACTTGACCTTCTGCAGAAGCAGCAGCTCTCGCTGCACTGCTGGCAGACCGACGATGTTGTCGGCTTCGAGCGCAACGAGGCCCTCAGCGGCGGCATCCAGACCACGGGTAACTACCCCGGCCGCGCCCGCACCATCGACGAGGTGCGTCAGGACATTGAGTTCGTGAAGACCCTGCTCGGCGGCAACCACCGTCTGAACCTGCACGAGATCTACGGCGACTTCGGCGGCAAGTTCGTCGACCGCGACCAGGTAGAGGTAAAACACTTCCAGAGCTGGATAGACTGGGCCAAGGAGAACAACATGAAGCTCGACTTCAACTCTACCTCGTTCTCTCACCCGAAGAGCGGCGACCT
>CAJONO010000125.1 GCA_905235905.1 uncultured Prevotella sp. | reverse complement strand
ATAACCTTTCTGGATGGCTTCCTTCACATTCAGACCGCGCTTCAACTCTTCCTTGGTGCGCTCATAGATAAGCACGTTGGCATCGACAGCAGTACCCAAGGTCAGCACGATACCGGCAATACCCGGCATGGTCAGTGCAGCCTGGAATGAGGTGAGGATGCCCAGTGTGAAGAAGAGGTTGAAGAGCAGGGCAATATCGCTGATGATGCCAGGAATGAAGCCGTAGAGCAGAATCATGTAGGCCATGAGCAGCACGAAGGCTACGATAAACGAAATGACACCCTGCTGGATAGACTCGGCACCGAGCGAGGGACCAACCACGTCTTCCTGTACGATGCGGGTAGGAGCCGGCATCTTACCAGAGTTCAGCGTGTTGGCCAGGTCCTTGGTGTCCTCGATGGTGAAGTTACCGGTAATCTGCGAGCGGCCACCGTCAATCTGCGTCTGAATGCGGGGAGCAGAATAGACGGCATCGTCGAGCACGATAGCCACGGCCTTGTTCAGGTTCATCTTGGTTATCTGAGACCAGCGGCGGGCACCGTCGCTGTTCATCTCCATCGACACGGAGGGATGGCCCATCTGGTCGAAGTCGTCCTTCGCACCGGTAATCACGTCGCCCTCTAACGGAGCACGGCCGTTAGGCTCGGTAATCTTCAGGGCATAGAGAGCGAACACCTCCTGACGGCTGGTCTCGCCGAAGTCTTCAGGCTTTGCGCCCCAGCGCAGCTTCAGCTCCTGGGGCAGAATCTGCTTGGCAACCTCTGAATAGATCACTTTGTTCACGTCGGCAGTATCGCGGCCGATGGCATAGCCTACGATGGCCAGACCCTGACCCTGAACGGGCTGGAACACGGCAAACAGTGGGTTCTGCTTCTTGGCTTCCTCGCGGGCTGCCTTGTCAGCTTCCTTGTCGCCCTTGGCCAGCTTCGAGGCAAACGTGCTCGAAGTGGTGGCGGTGGTGTCGGCCACGGTTTCAGCAGGCGTCTCGGCAGCCACGGTGTCGGCAGCTTCGCCCACCTCATTGCTCATCACGGCGGCATAGCGGGTGTTCAGCTGAGAGAGCAGGGGCACAATCTCCTGCGAGTTATAGGTCTCCCAGAACTCCAGGTTTGCCGAGCCCTGCAGCAGCTTGCGCACACGCTCAGGCTCCTTCACGCCTGGCATTTCGACCATGATGCGCGACTGTCCCTCAAGACGCTGGATGTTGGGCTGAACCACGCCGAACTTATCGACACGCTGGCGCACAACGTTCTCGGCATTGTCAATAGCCGACTGCACTTCGGCGCGCAGGGCGGCCTCTACTTCAGAGTCGGAAGAGCTGGTGCTCACCTTGCCCTTCATCTGCTGGGTGGCGAAGACCGATGTCAGGGGCTTGCCCTGAGAGTTCTGCTTCCAACGGTTAATGAACAGCGAGATAAAGTCGTCCTGACTGGTTTCCTCGTCTTTCTTTGCCTCAGAGAGCGACTTCTTGTAGGTGGCATCCTGAGAGTGGCCGGCCAAAACGTCGATAACGTCGGGCACAGACACTTCGAGCACTACGTTCATACCGCCCTTCAGGTCAAGACCGAGACCGATTTCCATCTCACGGCAGTCCTTGAGCGAGTAAATTCCTAAATAGACTTTCTCATTCTTGAGCGAGTCAAGATACTCCTTTCCAGCCTCCTCGCCCATGGCGGCAGCCTTCTTCTCGATGCTGCTGGTCACGAAACCGAAGGAGAGATAGAAGCAGCAGACGAGCACGAGCGCGACTGCAATAATCTTTACTAATCCTTTGTTTTGCATTGTTTTGATTATATTATATTATTGATTTTATGCAATTTAGCCTGCAAAGATAGTTATTTTTTTACATTTGATGAAATTTCTGCCCTATTTTCACACATTTTTTAAGGATTATCTGCTATTTTCAACCAACAAAGCAGTGGATAATGGTCACTAACGTCGTTTTCAGAGTCAATTTTGCACCCATAGGGGGTGAAGTGCTCTGACACTAAGAGATGGTCAATGCGGAACGAGAATTCTTTCTTGTTGAAGGAGATGCCAGGCCCCCTTCCCGTCTCTACGTAACAATCTGTCAGACCTTTGGCAATGGTGTGACGGGCATAGGACACCGGCGTGTCGTTGAAATCGCCACACACAATGGTGGGGTACTGCCTGTGCTGCTCAATATAGTCGTGAATGGCCTCGGCATGGGATGCCCGCATGGCCATCGACTTGCCCAGTATCTTAAACAGCGTCTTCGTCTCGGCCTGCACGGTGTCGCGGGCCATGTGGCCCTTAATCAGCTGATTATAGCGTTCGCGGTCGTTGATGGACAGGTGGGTAGACTCCAGATGGTTGTTGATAAGGAGCACGGTGTCGCGACCTATCAGCAGGTAGTAGGCCACGGAGCCGTTGACCTCTGAATCATAGTCGATAGGCTCCTTCCGCAGGATGGGGAAGCGGCTGTGCAGCCCCACGGCGTTGACCATGGGATAGCTGGGCTTCGATATGCGAGTAGTATCGTTATAAGGGAACACCTGTGCAAACGCCTCCAAGATGTTTGGCTTGTTCATATCCTCTTGCAGACAGACAATGTCGGCCTGCTCGCGCACCACATAGTTCAGCACACTGTCGAGCGCATGGTCGTACTTATGGTTGCCGCCGAAGCCGCACACGTTCCACGACACAATCCTAATGGCTCCCTCAGGCGGCTCACTCCGGCCGTTAAGGGGCATATATATACGAATAGGTACGTATGCGAGCGCGAAGAACACGACGGGAATCCACAGCCGTCGCCAGGCAAAGAACACCCAAACGGGGATGAACGCCATGTTGAGCAGTGCCATTACAGGCAGAAGCATGCCCGCACAGGCCAGCAGTTCGTGGTCAACGGGATTTATGCGGTCGCCGTAGCCCGAGAGCAACAACAGCCCGCCGACTATCACATTGATGGCCGACAGGATGTTGACGATGATTTTCTTGATGGCTCCTATCATTTTTCCTTGCTCGCCTCAAACAGGCGCTGTTTCTCTGCTTTGCTCAAACTATCGTAGCCGCTCTTGCGAATCTTGTCGAGAATGCGGTCTACCTCTTCCTGACGTGCCTTCTTACGGGCGTTATACTCCATGTCGGCCTCGTGCGAATTAGTGCGCTGCTGAGGCTGAGAAGGGGAGCTGGCCCTGTGGCGCTGGTCGAAGTTGCGCTTCATCTGGTCGAAGAACTGACGCCCGCTACCTAAGTCGAACTGCTTGCCCGGATGCTTCTGCCAGTACTTAATGAGCAGGAAACCGAAGAGCATGCCGCCCAGATGGGCCATGTGGGCCACTCCGTCGCTGGCCGAGCTGATAGCCATAAACAGCTCGATGGCGGCATAGCCCAGCACAAACCACTTGGCCTTGACAGGAATGGGCAGGGGGAAGATGAATATACGGTCCTCGGGAAACGTCATGCCGAATGCCAGAAGAATGCCATAGACGGCACCCGACGCGCCAATCGTCAGACTGTAGCTCTGCATCAGCCACTGCACCAGCTCCTGACACAAGCCGGCACCAATGCCGCACAGCAGATAGTAGGCCAGATATTTCCGGGCTCCCCACACCCGCTCAATGACACAGCCAAACATCCACAAGGCAAACATGTTGAAGAACAAATGGGTGAACGAACCATGGAGGAACTGGTAGGTGACGAACTGGAACAGACGGAAGAAGGGCGACTCAAAATAATGGAGCCCACCCCAGAGAGCCAAGTCGAAATCACGCAAGCCCAGCACTACCGTTGCCAGATAGGCCAATACGTTAATGATTAGCAAATTCTTGGTTACTGTCGGAATATTTTGAAACATATTTGCTACTTACGATTTATTTCTTGTTTTTTTTGTTATTCGGGTGCAAAATTACGAAAAATATCCGTTCCGCAAGGCAAAAATGGCCTTTAAAACAATATTTTTCAGTAAAAAACGCATTTTTTCGCGTTTTTTGTTTGTTTTCTAAAGAATATCTTTTATATTTGCAGAAAATTTCAGCAAACATTATTTATTAACCATTTAAAAACAGTACTTATTATGAACAAGACAGAACTTATTGAGAAGATTGCTGCAGGTGCAGGTATTACAAAGGTTGACGCAAAGAAGGCTCTTGAGGCTACGGTTGCTGCTGTGAAGGATGCCCTCATTGCTGGTGACAAGGTTGCTCTCGTTGGCTTTGGCACATTCTCGCTGGCCGAGCGTTCTGCTCGCGAAGGAATCAACCTCAGAACCAAGGCTAAGATTCAGATTCCTGCCAGGAAAGTGGTCAAGTTCAAGGCTGGTGCCGAGCTCACCGACGCTCTGAACTAATCTGTCTTTCACTTTGAATAAAAGAGGGATGCGCACACGCATTCCTCTTTTATTTTTATATGATAGCCGAAGTTTCCCTCCCTTTCAGGAACAACTGCCCATGAATAATTATTCATCTCCAAGAAACTATCTAACTTGCTGATTTCCAGTGTATTGCAATTCAGTGCGAATTACGCTTCAATTCATGCTGAATTATCCGACAATTCGGGCTTAATTACACCGCAATTCAGCATGAATTTCAGACGCGTTTCCGCAAAGCCTCCAAATGCATAATTATGCAAACGAAAAAAGGTGGAGAACCTCAGTGACTATCGTGCTGTTCATTTCTCGAAGTGCTGATAGTCCTTGACGGAGCGCCAGGCCCCTCCCCAGCGGAAACCGTGCTGACGGAAAAGACGGCAGAGCAGGTCGTTCCGCTCAATCTTGCAGGGAAACGAGGCCGTGCGGTCGAGATAGCTGCGGCCTGACCGCGGCAACACCTTCTCGCCCTTGACATAGGGGTTGTAGAGAGGGTTGACGTCGATGGCAAGCCCCTCGGCATGCTTCGACAGTTTTTTCGAGCCATTCACCACACGATAGCAGAAACACGACGTGTTGTTGGCCTCCATCGACCGCTCGTCGTCGGCCTCATAGTCATCGATCAGCTGCATGCGAGCAATGGGATAGCGGGCACGAAACAAAGCCCGGAAAATGTCAATGAGATCGGCAGCAATGCGCTTGTTGCATACCAGTTCGCCCTGGCGTATCTGCCCGTCGAGGTCGTAATGGCTCACGGTGAGATAGCGCAAGTCACTGCGCTTCACCGTGCATCCTTCGGGATAGCTGCGCCCCTGCATGCGCCGAAACACGCTGTCGCCAATGGTATCGACGCGGAAAACGGCTTTCTGAGCCTGCAAAGGCAGGAAGAAGAGCAGGAGCAGTAGGACGGTCGAGGCACTTCTCATCCCAAAGTGATGTTTTCTACTTCAATGTTCTCATGCAGGAATATCTGTGCCTGTTCGCGAAAGGTGTCGGGATTCTCGGTAGTCAGGTAGTGAGTGGTGGCATGCTTCGAGCACAGCCGCTCTATCTCAGGATGGTGCAGGAAATACTCCTGTAGCGACGTAGCCACATACTCGCCCTGGGTCACTATGCGGATGCCGCGGGGCATGTACTTCAGAATCTTCGGCATGAGCAGGGGATAGTGTGTGCAACCCAGTATGACGGTATCGATGAGGGGGTCGAGGCGCAGCAGCTGGTCAATGCGCTTCTTCACGAAATAGTCGGCACCGGGCGAGTCGGCCTCATGATATTCCACCAACGGCACCCAGAACGGACATGCCACTCCCGACACCTTGATGTCGGGCCAGAGACGGGCTATCTCCAGGTTGTAGCTCTGGCTCTTGATGGTTCCCTCGGTGGCAAGTACGCCCACATGGCGGCTCTCGGTGAGCTGGCCAATAATCTCGGTGGTGGGACGTATGATGCCGAGCACACGCCGGTTGGCATCCCACTGCGGAAGGTCGTTCTGCTGAATGGAGCGCAGAGCCTTGGCCGACGCAGTGTTGCAGCCCAGGATGACGAGCTGGCACCCCTTCTCAAACAAACGGAGCACGGCCTGACGCGTGAACTCATAGACCACGTCGAACGAGCGCGGACCGTAGGGCGCACGGGCATTGTCGCCCAAGTAGAGATAGTCGTACTCAGGAAGCAGCTGGCGTATGCCATGAAGAATGGTCAGTCCGCCATAACCGCTGTCGAAGATGCCAATAGGGCCGGGAGTGTTGGACATTGAACGTTGAATGTTGAGCGAATTGTCTGCTATTCGCCCTGCAGTTTCTGGCCTACCTGCTCCTGAACATTCACGCCCAGCTGCGGGTCGATAAACGGACAGGCATTGGCATCGGTATTGATAATAAGGGCCAGGCGAAGCTCGGCGGCAACGGCTGCCAACGCTTCGGCCAAACGGGTGCGAACGGGCTGCAAAGCCTCCTCGCGGGCCTTCTGCAGGGCACGGCGGCTCTCGTTCTTGAACTCAATGTTCTGCTTCATGAGCTGCTCTAACTCCGTCTGCCGCTTCAGCAGAATGGTGCGGGGAAAGTCTTTCTGACCTTCGAGGAATGCCTCGTATTTCTTGTTGAACTCTTCTTCCACGCGTTGCATCTCCTTTTCATAGGAAGCCTGCAGCTCCTTCATCTGCTGCTCAACAGCCGCATATTCGGGCATAGCCATAAACACCGACTCGTAGCTCAGGTAGCCAAAGCGGATGACTGGTTCGGGAGTGCTGTCGTTCTGTGCAGAGGCAGTCAGAACAAACAAAGAGAAAAACAGTAAAAATAATCGGTTCATAATCATGTGTATTTGTTGCGTATTTGAATTTGCAAAGTTATACATATTATTTGAATTATAAGAATTATTTTGATTTTATTTTGTTAAGTGATGATAAAAAACAACTTTATTATGTAAGCGGTCAAAAGAAATCCGCCAAATCTTCGGCACTGCTGAAGATTTGGCGGATGGTCTGTGATGGATTGAATGTTCCTGACAGCTCTTTCGCATTGCAAATGCTTATATTCGAAGCCGTAGGATTGCAATCCAACGTTAATCCTAAAACTCAGTTCATTCAGTGTATAGTCAACTTCCAGTTTCAATCCAGAACCTGTTTCGACAGCCCTCTTTAATTCCTCCTCTTTCCGTGCTACGATGACACCATTCACGACACGTTCCAACACTGCTGATTCACGAAAAAGATAAAACTTAATGTAATTCTTTTCATAATCTAAAAGCAAAACTATCTGTCGAAAGCTGATCACTGGAAACGTGAATTTTCCTACATCTAGTACGTCAACAGACATTGTAAACGGCTTGTTGAAGTCGAACGGTGCCTAACAAGTTGAGAATACTTCTTCACCTTGTTTGGCTTCTAACCTTATAACACCGCCTTTTATCATGGCAATACCTGACTTATTAGACATTTCAGTCCAGCCATATTGGTTGGTTTCAAAATCATCTACCATTGTTTGTGCGTTAGCTGTAAAGGCCATCATTGACAAACACAAAAGAAATAGTTGTTTTTTCATTGTTTTCTAATGTTTTAAAATTAATTTTTTGAAAGACGTGATTGAAATTCGCTGATCAGAGGCTCATATTTTTTCAATAAACGGACAACCTCCCTATAAGAGTTTTCATTACTCATAGCCACTAGCGGAGCCTGTTCTGAAGATACTTTGATTTGAAATACGAGATTGTCATCAGAAATGCCTGATTGCTTTACTGTTACACGGGTGCGGATAACTTGCTTTGCCTCTGGAAACCTCTCATAAGCCCAAGGGGTTTGCACGAAACTGGATGAAAAATCTGTTACCTGCATCTCATCAAAATAATTTAGCAGAATCTGGTGAATAAGCTTCCAGGCTTTCTCGGAGTCTTTCTTTCCTGTTTTCTTGTCTACCGTGTAATAATCGGGTGACACCGTGACAGAAAAGAATTTATTAACCAATCCGCTTGGCACCGATGCCTCATAGAATTTATCAATACGCATAGTGTAAGAAACGGCCGTTCTCTTGTCAGATTTATACACCTTTGATTCTTGAGTAAGATACCCCTCTTTTTCTAAACGTATGGCCAGAAAATCGCTCTTGTCAAACGATACTTCCACAACGTCATTACCAACGTAATTACCATCAAAACGTAATTACCATCAATAAAGATTTGTGTATCGGCGGGTGAAACAGAAATTTTCACCTTTTTGGTCTTTGCTATGCACGTTCCTATTGTAACTGATAGAAATAGGAACAAAACTAATAATCTTCAAGTTTGCTTCATACTATTTATTTATGGAAAAGGCGTGCAACCATCCGCGACTTGCATCTACTCTTTGGCTACCGGCAAGCGGCCATCACTACATACAAGTGCACTTAGTTCACGCCATAACGTGAACTTTCTGCATCTTGCTCTCGTAGTGAATATTTTGGCGGTATTCAATAAACGAAATAGCGTAAAATATCAAATTCACGAAATGCTATTGTTTAAAGGGGTTTGAACGTTAAACAATCT
>CAJONO010000124.1 GCA_905235905.1 uncultured Prevotella sp. | reverse complement strand
CTTCACCGAGCCGAGTGCCGAGATGGACATCTCGTGCTTCATCTGCGGCGGCGAGGGCTGCGGCTTCTGCAAGCACACGGGCTGGGTAGAGATTCTGGGCTGCGGCATGGTCGACCCGAACGTGCTGGAGCAGTGCGGCATCGACCCGACCATCTACAGCGGCTATGCCTTCGGCATGGGCGTGGAGCGCATCACGAACCTGAAATACCGCGTCAGCGACCTGCGCATGTTCTCGGAGAACGACGTGCAGTTCCTGAAGGAGTTCGAGTCGGCATAGCCCAAGAACCCACCCCCAGCCCCTCCCCAGGGGAGGGGAGTTTGAATAGTTTTGCAGATGGAAAATAATACGACAGCAAAGCATACTGAACTCCCCTCCCCTTCGGGAGGGGCTGGGGGTGGGTCTTTATGGAACCCCAACTACATAAAGGTGATGATAGCCAACTTCTCGCTATTCTTCGCCTTTTATGTTTTATCGCCACTGCTGCCGCTCTACCTGAGCGAGACGTTCGGGGCCACCAAGGACATGATTGGGCTGGTGCTTTCGGGCTACACGATTACGGCGCTGGTGGTGCGCCCCTTCAGCGGTTTCATGGTCGACAGTTTCGACCGCAAGACGGTGCTCATCGTGTGTTTTGCCTTCTTTGCCATCTTCTTCGCCGGCTATCTGGCAGCGTCTACACTCCTGCTGTTTACCATCGTGCGCACACTTCATGGCGGACCTTTCGGTGCGCTGACGGTGGCCAACTCGACGATGGCCATCGACGTGTTGCCCTCCTCGCGGCGCAACGAGGGCATAGGCTACTATGGTCTGAGCAACAACCTGGCCATGGCCATCGCCCCCACCATAGGCTTGTTTCTCTACCACCACACCCACTCGTTCGAACTGCTTTTCTGGATAGCCCTCATCGTGGCAGCGACAGGACTGGCGGTGGACGCGACGATAATACCCACCCCCGCCCCCTCCCGAGTGGGAGGGGAGGCTGGTCACTCTCAAGCACAAGAACCTGCTGAGAACTCCTCCCGAGCGAGAGGATTACTCTCTGGAATAAGTCTCGACCGATTCTTCCTTCTTCGCGGCTGGCTCATTGGGGCCAACATGGTGTTTTTCGGCTTTTGCTTCGGGGTGCTGAGCAACTATCTGGCTATCTACAGCCAGGAGGTGCTGGGACGCACGGGCGGCACGGGCACCTATTTCCTGCTTTGCAGCATGGGCCTGATGGTGTCGCGCCTGCAGGGCGGCAAGGCGCTGCGCGAAGGGCGTCTCGTCTTCAATGCCGGCACAGGCATGCTCATCTCGCTCGTTGGCTACACCTTATTTATATTAGCCCCCACCTTGGCGGCAGCCAGTGGGTCGTCCCTCGCCCATCAGCTATCGCTGGTCGTGGGCTATTACGGCTCGGCCCTGCTCATTGGCCTCGGCAACGGCCACCTATGGCCAGCTTTCCAGAACATGATGATTTCGATAGCCCACCACAACGAGCGCGGCACAGCCAACTCTACGCTGCTCATCTCGTGGGACGTGGGCATGGGGTTAGGCATTCTCATGGGCGGCATCACCGCCGAGCACTTCGGCTATTCGTCGGCTTTCTGGACCGTGGTGCTGGTCAATGCCATCGGCGTTGTGCTGTTTTTCAGCAAGACGAGAAACGTTATCGAAAGAGCTTGAATATCAGCCACTTACAGAAGCTACCTAAATTAGGTTGCAATTCAGCACAAATTAGCTCGTAATTCATACTGAACCACATGACAATTCAGGCTGAATTACGAGCTAATTCAAGTAGCCAAACTTTCCTCCTTTTAACGACAACAAATTGAACGAATGAAACAAATTGTCAATGTAACGGGCTGCGCCCTAATGAACAGTGAAGAACACGAATCTCACGAATCTCACGAATCCTTTTATTCGTGCCATTCGTGCTATTCGTGTTCGTAACAAAGTAAGTACGGTTTTACTTCTTAATCTTATAGAGTCGGAAAGCCATGGCGGGAATGTTGTCGTTGAGCACCGTGAGCTGCTTCTTGCCTGTAGCCTCGCACTTGGCAGTGCCACCAACGGGGTGAATCTTCTCGGGCTTGTCTATGCTGTTCTCGTCGTCCATCGAGCCGTTGTTCCACAGGGTCAGCGTCTGAGCCGTGCGCTCTCCCTTCATGCCGTTGAGGCTGATGGAGATGGGCTGCGCACTCTTCGTGGTGTTGACAACCTTGACAATCACCTCGCCGGTGCTGCTGTCGAATACCGCCGAGGCATGCAGACCGTCGGTACCCTCCTGTCCGCCCACGGGCATGGTCTTCTTGCCCTTGGCATCCTTCGGGTCCTTCATGGTGAGCGAGAGCACGTTGGTGCCCTTGTTCATGGCATACATCTGCTGAACGTAGTAGCTCACCGACTTGAACATGTGCAGATTGTCGTACCAGATCATGTCGGGTCGCCACTGCCATCCCTCTACATGGGCGAAGAGGGGTGCGTAGGTAGCCATCTCCACAATGTCGGCGTTGCGCTCTAAGCCCGTCATGAAGGCAGCCTCGTAGAGCGAGGTCTCGTAGTGGTTCCACTTCTTGCCCTTTGCACCGTGGCAGGCATATTCACCGGCAAACACCTTCGGACCCTTGCGGTCGTAGCTGTCGTAGCGCAATGCTCCACAGTTCAGCTTATTGCCGTTCTTGTCGGTGGCCTTGCCCAGGAACCATGCCTCGTTGCGGTAGAAGTGCTCGTCGACGAGGTCGGCCTTCTGCTCCTTCATGGCCACCCATCCCTTCTCAAACATATTGCCCTCAGAGTCGGGGCCGCTGGTGCCCACGATCTTGATTTTGGGATACTTGGCGCGGACGGCAGCCACGAAGGGCTTCAGACGGTCGAAGTAGGGAGTGTCCCACTGCTCGTTGCCAATGCCAATATACTTCATGTTGAAAGGCTCGGGATGGCCCATGTCGGCGCGCACCTTGCCCCACTTCGAGTCGGCAGGGCCGTTGGCAAACTCAATGAGGTCGAGGCAGTCGTCGATGAAGGGCTGCAGCTGGTCCATCTGGGCATGGGCATCCAGACCGTTCTGGAACTGGCAGGCCAGCCCCACGCTGAGCACGGGCAGCGGCTCGGCACCGATGTCCTCGCAGAGCTGGAAGAACTCAAAGAAGCCGAGGCCGTAGGTCTGATAGTAGTTAGGATAATAGCGGCCGGTGAAGGTGTAGTGCCAGCGGTTCTCGTTAAGCGGGCGGTTCTCCACGGGACCCACTGAGTTTTTCCACTGATAGCGAGTGGCCAGGTCGGTGCCCTCGACAATGCATCCGCCAGGGAAGCGGAACACGCCCGGATGGGCATCTTCCAAGGCCTGGGCGAGGTCCTGGCGCAGACCATTCTCGCGCCCCTTGTAGGTCTTGACGGGGAAGAGGCTGACGTGCTCAACGTCGGTCGACGTATGGCCGTCGCCCCAGAGACGCAGGTGAGCCTTGGCCACGGTCTTCTTCGCCTTGACAATGGCGGTGTACTTCTTCCATTCGCTGCCACTGACGTCGATTCCGACATTGCCCAGCTTCTGGTCGTCGCTCATGGTGGCGTTCTCCACCAGGTCTACCCACAGCTTGGCCTTGCCGCCATTCGGCACACGTGCCCATACCGAGAAGCGATATTCCTCGCCCTCCTTCACGCCCATGCCGAAGAACCCGTGGTTCTCGATCATGGTGTGCTTGTGAGCGTGGCCCGAAGGAGCCAGACTGACGTAGTGGGGATTGTTACTGAAGGGACCGTCGCTCTTCAGCGTCACCTTGCCTGAAATGTCCCAGCCGGCGAAGGCGTTGGGAAACTCGAAGGAACGGTTCATCACCATTTCGCCATAGAGGCCACCGTCGGCGGCGTAGTTGATGTCCTCAAAAAAGAGTCCATACATGGTCGACGACACAGGTGCCCCTAACTTGGCAGTGTTGATCGTCATTTCATGGGTCTGGGCCTGGGCCGACAGGGCGGCACCAAAAGCCATTGCGGAAACAAGAGTTTTAAGTTTCATATTAGTTAGTATTATGTTTGTAGGAATTATTTTCTCGTTTGAAATGCAAATTTAGTTAAAAAAAACTGTATGTGCAAAAGTTTTTAATAAAAAAGTAGTACTTTTGTAACACTTTAACTAACACTCATTGCTAATAAACAAACAGAAAGAACTATTATGAAGACTATTCTTGTGGCAGAAGACAATGACAGCAACTTCATTCTGATGACCTATATCCTTAGGAAAAGCTACCAATACAAGCGGGCAAAGAACGGCCAGGAAGCTGTCGACATTGTGAACGAAGGGGGCATCGACCTCGTGCTGATGGACATCAAAATGCCAGTAATGGATGGCTTTGAGGCTACGAAGAGAATCAAGGAGGCTCATCCGGAGCTGCCCGTCATCGCCCTGACGGCCAATGCGTTCGACAGCGACCGCCAGCTGGCCATGAAGGCAGGCTGCAACGATTTCCTCTCGAAGCCGGTGAACAGCGCCAAGTGCCTCGCTGTGATTGCACAGTACCTTGGCGAATAGTCGGGCATGGCTCGGCAGCATCTTGGGGCATGGCTCGGCAGCTGGTACAGCGGAATTCACTACTAAAGCTATAAAAATGAAACAACTACTTATCATTGCCCTTGCCTTGACAGGCATTTCAGGCAGCTGGGCTGCCGACGAAAGAACCGACGTGTCGGCAGACTACGTGGCCAACGCTTCGTTTGAAACCAACGTGGAAAGTCCCACCGAGGACCGTGTGCTCGGCGATTTCCTCGCCGAGTCCCAAATGAAGGCCGACCTCTTGCAGATGCTGGCCAACTTCGCCACCTATATGAAGAACGACTTCCAGGAAGCCCAGGCTCCCAACAGCGCGGGCGAGGCTTGCGGCTGCTTCAAGGGCGAGAACACGATGGGTAACAACGAGCAGGGCGTCCGTCCTAATGCCGACCTTTCGATGATTTGTGCCTTCCTCGTGAAATACGGCAAGGACAAGGTGACCCTGCCTGCCGGCGTGACGTGGAACGACCTCGAAACGATGGCCATGAAGAGCCTCGTCTTCGCCTACTCTACCCACAAGGCCAACAAGCTGAAGGTCTGTTCGGGCAACAACTACTGGGGCTCGACCTCGACGAGCGATGCCGTCTGGGAGAGTTCGCTATGGGCCATGTCGGTGGCTTACAGCGCTTTCTTCCAGTGGAACAAGCTCAGCGACACGCAAAAGAACTACATCTACAAGCTGCTGAAAGCCGAGTGCAACTACGAGTTAGGCCGAAGCATCCCCACAGGCTACGCCGGCGACACAAAGGCCGAGGAGAACGGCTGGGAGGCCGACGTGCTGGCTGCTACGCTCGGACTCTTTCCCAACGATGCGTTGGCACCGAAATGGTTTGCTCGTCTGCGTGAGTTTGCCATCAACAGCTATTCGCAGAAGGACGATGCACAGGATAACACCGTCATCGATCCCGACTACGACCAGAAGACCGTGAAGGACTTGTACAAGGGACAGAACCTGTACGACGACTACACGTTGCAGAACCATAACTATTTCCACACTTCCTATCAGAACGTGGTGATTCAGGAGCTGGGCGAAGCCGCCCTGGCCCTGAAGCTGTTCCAGCAGGGACTCTACGGCGAGGAGAAATGGAAGACCAACGCCTTGATGCACAACAACGACAAGGTCATGACCGAAGTGCTCTACTGGCTGGCACTGGCCGACGGCGAACTTGCCATGCCCAACGGCAACGACTGGAGCCTGTTCCTCTACGACCAGATTACCAGCTATTCGACCAACGCATGTTTCCTGCGCGACCCGCATGCCTTGCTGTTGGAGAATCTGGCGTACAAGATGATCAAGGCTCGCCAGACCACGACCACCGACGGCTCGTGGCTGCTACGGGCCGATGTAGGCGCCCGCCGCATGGGCGTCGAGGCTCACCGCGTCATGATGACGTGGCTCATGCACGAAGTGCTCTCCACTGCCGACATGACCGCCACCACGTGGGCCGATTTCAACCGCGAGTATTCGTGTGCGAAGGTTTTCCCTTCGCAGAACATCGTCCGCGCCGCCACCGACTCGCGCTTCACTTGCTTCTCATGGAGCACGGGACTCAGCAGCTATACGGGCTACATCGCTGCCAACTCGGTGGATAAGAACAAGATTATCGTGCCCTTCCGTGCCAACAACACGGGCAACTTCCTGGGCTGGTACGAAGTATCGGGCAAGAAAACGAATGCCACGCCCGTGGTCTCTGGCATCTACGACCTGCGCGGCAACAGCTATGTGATGAACGGTGAACTGAATACCAACGACGCAACGCTCAACAACCGCTTCGCCATCTACAGCACACCGGGCAATGCTGTTATATATATAGATTATGTACGCGCAAACAGCAATGCCACCATCACCGCCGAAAAGGGCGGACTAATGGCCATCAGTGTCGACGAACTGACCAAGACGAAGCGTACGCTCTACTATCCGGACTATTCAGCCGACTACGACTGTCTGTGCTACACCCATAAGCAACTCGACGGAAGTTCCTTCACTTCGCTACCAGGCCCGTGGATTAACGTCGACAATGCGCTCTCCATCGTCAACGCCAGCAGTGGCAAGAGCTTCGCTTTCGGCGAGAAAGCCAACAACAACTCGGTGATGACCGCCAAGCTCTACGGCTCGTACAACAATCAGAGCCGCACGGTGAAGAAAGACAGCGTCGTTGACCGTCGCGCCATTGCCTACTATAGTAACATGACGGCTGAGGAAACCAACAGCTTCTTCAGCGACGTGCTGACGCTCAACCACACCACGCCCGAAGGATGGAACGGTGTCATTGTACCAGACGGCGGCGAAGGTAGCACCTATTATATGCTGCTCAGCAACTTTGCCAGCGACCAGAAGTGTACACTGAAGGGCATCTACAACCGTGCAGGCAAGCCCGTGTTCACGACCGAAACCACCATCAATGCAGCAGGTTCTACGGCTACGTTCGTTGCCGAGGAGAACCATTCCGTGGTGAACACCCTGAAGTTCTTCATCAACGGCGCGGGCTTGACGGCCATACAAGAACAGGAGGACTCTGCCGCCATCTACCTCAGGAACGACGTGAAGGGCAAGAACAGCATTACGGTGACGGCCTTCGACGGCGGCAAACAGCTGTCGAAGAAGATTGAACTGAGCAATAAAGTACTGAGACTATCTATCCGTGGAGGCGAGCTTCTGGTCGAGGAAGCTGCCGGGTTTCCTGAAAAAACAGAAGAAGACCTTACGACGGGCTACCAAGACATCACGAAGGAAAAACTCATGAACCCCTCGTTCGAGGACGATGAGACCTATGGCAAGGCCGATGGCAACGTGACGTTGGGTTCGGTCAGCTACAACCCCTGCTACGTGAACACCGTAACGGCTGCCAATTCGAAGTGGCCCAACATACTGCCTGTGCAGGGATGGACGGCCGGCAACCAGCTGAGCGGTGGCTCGAACTTCTGCCGTATGTACTCCATGCCCTACAGCCAGACCCAGTATTGCGTCAGCCCAAGCAACGTAGGCAACTATGCTGCTCGCTGTTCGCGTCCTGTCTTCGACGACGATTGTGGCCAAAGGGTGCTCACAGTGCTCAACTCCTGGGACTCGGGTGCCAACGCCATCACGCAGAACGTGACGCTGGAGGCAGGCCAATACCGTCTGCTTCTGGATGCCCGTTACGAGTGCCCGAATGCGACTTCAAACAACGGGAACGTCATTGCCACCAGCGGTGGAAACACCAATACGTCGCTGACGGGCGTGAAAGTGGGCACAACAACCGACTACCGCTACCCCACCGAGGGCAACACATGGCAGCAACTGTGCTACGACTTCGAACTGACAGGCGAGCAGACGGTGACGCTCTCACTGGGCTTCAAGACTTCGGCCAGTATGGGAGCAGCCAACAACACGCTTCTCTACATCGACAACGTGCGGCTGCTGAAAGGCAACGACACGCCATCGGCCATCCGTGACATGGGAGCAGGCCGCGTTCAAAAGGCCCAGTATTTCGACCTACACGGGCGAAAGATTTCGCCTTCGGCTGTTCGAAAAGGAGTCTGTCTTGAAAGGGTCTCAGGAAAGGCAACACGCAAAATCTGCTTAAAATGATTGCTTGTTTCAATAAAAATGTCTACCTTTGCACCCGAATGACCTGAAAATTGACAAGTGGAACACGAAAAGTTTGAACTTTTAAACAAAATACAACTACCTGCCGACCTGAGAAAGTTGGAGGTAAAACAGTTGCAGCAACTGTGCGACGAACTCCGACAGGACATCGTCGAGGAGTTGTCAGTGAACCCCGGACATTTGGCTTCGAGCTTAGGAGTGGTCGAACTGACTGTGGCCTTGCACTACGTTTTTAACACGCCCGACGACCGCATCGTCTGGGACGTAGGTCACCAGGCCTATGGGCACAAGATTCTCACCGGCCGGCGTGAGCGGTTCAAGACCAATCGGAAACTACATGGCATCAAGCCCTTTCCCTCGCCCGATGAAAGCGAATACGACTCTTTCGTTTGCGGTCATGCCTCGAATAGCATTTCGGCAGCACTGGGCATGGCAGTGGCAAACAACGTTCAACGCTCAACGTCCAACGTTCAGCGTCACGTCGTGGCGGTTATCGGCGACGGAGCCATGAGTGGCGGCCTGGCCTTCGAGGGGCTGAACAACGTATCGTCATCGCCCAACGACTTGCTCATCATTCTCAACGACAACAACATGTCGATCGACCTCTCTGTGGGCGGCATGAAGCAATACCTGCTGGGGCTGAACACCAATGAGACCTATAACACCGTGCGTTTCAAGGTGTCTCAGTGGCTGCGCTCCAAGGGCATGCTGAAGGAAGACCGCCGCAAGGGGCTGATACGACTAACCAACGCCATCAAGAGTGCCATATCACATCAGCAGAACATTTTCGAAGGCATGAACATACGCTATTTCGGACCCTTCGACGGCCACGACGTGACTGAGTTGGTGCGCATTCTGCGCCAGCTGAAAGAAATGAAAGGCCCGAAGCTGCTGCATCTGCACACGAAGAAAGGTCACGGCTATGCACCTGCCGAAGACTACAAGCCCGTGTGGCACGCCCCAGGCAAGTTTGACGCCGAGACGGGACAACTGATCAAGACCGATACAGAGAATCAACCTCCAAAATTCCAGGACGTGTTCGGCGAGACCCTTTTGGAACTGGCCCGCCAAAACCCGAAGATTGTGGGAGTGACACCCGCCATGCCCACGGGCTGCTCCATGAACATCATGATGAATGCCATGCCCGACCGCACCTTCGACGTGGGCATAGCCGAGGGGCATGCGGTGACGTTCTCGGCAGGCATGGCCAAGGATGGCCTCGTGCCCTTCTGCAACATTTACAGTTCCTTTGCCCAACGGGCCTACGACAACATTATCCACGACGTGGCCATTCTGAAGCTGCCCGTCATTCTCTGCCTCGACCGTTCCGGCCTTGTAGGCGAAGACGGCCCCACGCATCACGGAGCCTTCGACCTGGCCTACCTGCGTCCCATACCCAATCTCACCATCTGCTCACCCATGAACGAGCACGAACTGCGCCGACTGATGTACACTGCCCAGTTGCCTGGCAAGGGGCCGTTCGTCATTCGCTATCCGCGTGGCAGCGGGGTGAAGATTGACTGGCGTTGCCCGTTGGAGGAAATCAAGGTGGGTACTGGACGGCGGCTGAAAGACGGTGAGGACGTGGCCGTGCTCTCCATTGGCCCCTACGGAAACGATGTTGCCAAGGCTGTCGAAGGAACACATGCCGCCCACTATGACATGCGCTTCCTGAAACCGCTCGACGAGAACCTTCTGCACGAAGTGGGCCGCAAGTTCCGGAAAATCATCACCGTCGAGAACGGTGTTCGCAATGGCGGTCTTGGCTCGGCTGTGCTTGAATGGATGAGCGACCATGACTATACGCCCAAGAAGGTAGTACGCATGGGGCTGCCCGACGAGTTTGTGGAGCATGGCTCCGTGCCCGAACTGCAAAAAATCGTGGGTATGGACGTAGAGTCAATCAGAAAGGAAATCCTAAACTAAAGTCTCTCAACCCTCAACTCTCAACCCTCAACTCTCAACCCATGAAGATAGTCATCGCAGGCGCCGGTGCCGTAGGAACCCATTTGTCGAGCCTCCTTTCCACGGAGAATCACGATTGTGTGCTCATTGACGACGATGAGAACCGCTTGGGTGGTATTGATTCGAAGTACGATCTCATGGCGGTCAACGCATCGCCCACAAGCATCAAAGCGCTGAAAGACGCCGGAGTGAAAGATGCCGACCTCTTTGTGGGCGTCACCCGCCAGGAGAGCAACAACATTACCGCCTGCATCCTGGCCCATGCGTTAGGGGCGAAGAAAACAGTGGCCCGCATTGACAACTATGAGTATCTGCTGCCCCAGAACCAGCAGTTTTTCAAGAATCTGGGCATCGACTCGCTCATCTATCCCGAAGTGCTTGCCGCCATCGACATTATCAACGGCCTCAAACTGTCGTGGGTTCGACAGCGATGGGACGTACACGACGGGGCCCTCGTGCTTCTTGGCATCAAGCTTCGCGAGACAGCTGAAATACTGAACCAGCCACTGAAAGACCTGTGCGGCCCCGACGACCCCTATCATGTGGTGGCCATCAAGCGCGGCGACGAGACCATCATTCCCGGAGGCATGGACGAGCTTCACGTGCTCGACCTGGCCTACTTCATGACCACCCACGAATACATTCCCTATATTCGCAAGATTGTTGGCAAGGAGCACTACGACGACGTGCAGAACGTGATTTTCATGGGCGGTGGGAAAACGGCTGTGCGCGCAGCACTGACCATGCCCGACTACATGAACCTGAAAATCATTGAAAGCGACATTGACCGATGTGAGCGCCTGAACCAACTGCTGGCCGACACCGATGCCATGGTGATTCATGGCGACGGCCGCGACCTGAGCCTGCTGCAAGAAGAGAACATCAAGCACACACAAGCATTCGTAGCCCTCACAGGCAATGCCGAGACCAACATCCTGGCCTGCCTGACGGCAAAGAAACTGGGTGTGAGGAAGACGGTGGCCATGGTCGAGAATCTGGACTACGTGTCGATGGCCGAGAGTCTCGACATTGGCACGATTATCAACAAGAAGACCGTAGCCGCCAGCCACATCTTCCAGATGATGCTCCATGCCGACGTGCGTAACATGCGATCGCTCATGATGGTCGATAGCGACGTGGCAGAGTTTATTGTGGCCGAAGACTCGCGTGTCACGCGGAAGCCCGTCAAGGCGCTTGGCCTGCCCTTTGGCGTGGCTATCGGCGGTTTGGTGCGCAACGGCGAGGGCATACTGGTCAATGGCAACACACAGATTAAGGCAGGCGACTCGGTCATGGTGTTCTGCCACACCCATCAGCTGAGCAAGGTCGAGAAATACTTCAAGAAACAAGGATTGTTCTAAGCGGTAGTGCTATGATAAACTGGAGGCTCATTCTGAAGATACTGGGCTCGTTGCTTTGCATCGAGGCCTTTTTCATGACGTGGTGCCTCATCATGGCTTTCGCCTTCAAGGAAGACGATATGATGGCATTTGTCATGTCGGCCGCCCTGACGTTCGGATGTGCCTTTGTGCTGCTCTACTTCGGCCGCACAAGCGACAACGCGCTGAGCCGTCGCGATGCCTATGTGGTGGTGGCAGCCGTATGGGTTGTCTTCTCCTTCTTTGGCATGTTCCCCTTTCTCATCCACGGGTCGATAACCAACTTCACCGATGCCTATTTTGAGACGATGTCGGGATTTACCACTACCGGGGCCACCATCATCGACGACGTCGAGGTGCTTCCTCACGGCATTCTTTTCTGGCGGTCGCTCATGCAGTGGATAGGCGGTCTGGGCATTGTGTTCTTTACCATTGCCGTGCTGCCGTCGCTGGTGGGTGGAAGCCTGAAGGTGTTTGCTGCCGAGGCCACCGGTCCCATGCGTTCGAAGATGCACCCTCGCCTTTCTACGAATGCCAAGTGGATTTGGAGCATCTATGTGCTGCTCACCATTGCCTGCGGCCTGTCGTTCTGGGCAGCAGGGATGGATTGGTTCGATGCCACCAACTACTCCATGTCGACCACTGCCACGGGCGGTTTCTCCACCCACAACGGCTCTACGGTTTTCTTCCATTCCAAGACCATCGAGTATTTGGCCATCCTGTTCCAGTTCCTGGCAGGAATCAACTTCACCTTATTATATTATGGCATCGTCAAGCTCAAGATAGGCACCGTGTTCAAGAACAGCGAGTTCCGGCTCTATGCCGTCACCGTGTTGGTGGCTACGCTATGGATAGCCTACCTGCTTGTAACCCGTTTGCACTATGGCTACGAGCCTGCCTTCCGTTCGGCCCTGTTCCAGGTCGTCTCGTTCGTCACGACGACGGGCTTGTCGAACGACAATGCCGGCATGTGGCCACACCTCACGTGGATGATACTTGGCGTACTCATGTTCATGGGAGCCTGTGCCGGCAGCACCACGGGTGGTTTCAAGACCGTGCGCGTGTCCATGCTGCTCAAGGTGCTTCGCAGCGAGTTCCAACGCATCTTGCACCCCTATGCCGTCCTGCCTGTGAAAATCAACGGACAGAGCGTGGCCCAAGGCAGCCTGGTATCGCTGTTGGCTTTCTTCACGCTCTATGTTGTCATGCTGCTCATCACGGCTGGCATCATGATAGTCAATGGTGTCGACATTACCAATGCCATCACCATTGCGTTTAGCCTCATCAGCAATGTGGGGGCAGGGCTCGACACCAACATCGGGCCGGTGATGTCGTGGGCCGACCTGAACAATCTTTGCAAATGGGCCTGCTCGTTCCTGATGTTGGTGGGCCGTTTGGAAATCATGGCCGTGCTTGTGCTTTTCACCCGCAGTTTCTGGAAAGAAAACTAAAACAACCATCGTTATGAAACTTGAAGAGAGATACGAACAGGTATTGGCTCATTTCCGGAAGGAGATGCCCGAAGTGTCGACCGAGCTGTCGTTCGGCAGCGTGTTCCAACTATTGGTAGCCGTCATTCTGAGTGCCCAGTGTACCGACAAGCGGGTAAACCTTGTTACCGCCGAACTGTTCCGCCACTATCCTGACGCACAGACAATGGCAGGTGCCGAGCCAGAAGACGTGCTGGAACACATCAGCAGCGTGAGCTATCCAAACTCGAAAGCGCAGCATCTGGTACAGATGGCCCGCATGCTCATGGAACAGTATGGAGGCGAGGTGCCCAGCGACATTGACCAGCTGCTACAGTTGCCCGGCGTGGGACGCAAGACGGCCAACGTGATTCTTTCGGTGGCTTTCGGGCAGGCCACGATGGCGGTTGACACCCACGTGTTCCGTGTGAGCCACCGCCTGGGACTGGTCACTGCCAAGGACGACACGCCGCTGAAGGTGGAACGAAGGCTCACAAAATATATTCCCCAGGACGACATTCCCCGGGCGCACCACTGGCTTCTCTTGCATGGCCGATACGTCTGCACGTCGCGGACTCCGCATTGCAGCAAGTGCGAGCTGAAGAGTGCCTGCCTCTTTCATACACGGCAGGCAAAAGACATCCTGAGGCAAAAACAGTAGTGGTTGAATTACGAGGTAATTTGTAATCTTCTAAAAATCAGCATCTTACAAGACCGTAAAATACTGGCTAACTTCTGTTCCCAACTAGCCTAAGAACTGGCCGAAAGAAGCCTTCACCTGATGAAGTTCGTCCACACGCGACGCTCCTGTTGGGGATGGCCTTCTTCGCCCACGTTCAGCTTCTTGATCATCCACGCCATGTTGTGCCCCAAGGTGCGCATGGTCTGCATGCCCTCTTCGTCCTGAGCCGCCTGCCCCGGTGTCTGGCCATAGACCATGTTCCAATATTGCGAACTGACGAGCGGCATGTTCATCATGGTGAAATATTTGTTCAGCCGGTCGAACGCAGCCGAGGCACCGCCGCGACGGCAAACCACCACGCTGGCACCGGGCTTGAACATCAGGTCGGCCCTTAACGAGTAGAACACCCTGTCGAGCAAGGCGCAGAGCGAACCGTTGGGGCCGCCGTAGTAGACGGGCGAGCCGACGACAAGGCCGTCGATGCCGTCCTTCACGGCACGCAGCACTTTGCAGTAAAGCGCGTCGTTGAACGTACACTTCCCGGTTCTGCCGCACATGCCGCATGCTATGCAGCCCTGGACGGCCTGCTTGCCAATGCTGACAATCTCCGTCTCGATGCCCTCTTCGTTCAAAGTCCTGGCCACCTCGCTCAGCGCCAGAAAAGTGTTACCCCTCTCTCTCGGGCTACCGTTAATCAATAATACCTTCATATCGCTTCGTTTTGATGATGACGTTGGTATAACATGGCACACGTTTTTACCATTGACGGTACAAATGTAGCATTTTTTTTCGAAATACGTTCATTTTGCGACTGAAAATCTTTCAAACGAATGGCAAAAACATAAACAATCCTAAATAAACGAAGTAAATAGGCAAAAGATTTCCGAAAGTCGACTTTAATTACTAACTTTGCAATACCTAAAAGCATCATTATAAAAATACTATAATCTGACAACTATGACAACGAGAATTGCATTTTTCGACGCGAAGAGCTACGACCGCGAAGCCTTCGACAAAGTGAACAATGGTTTCGGTTTCGAAATCCAGTATTTTAAGGAGCGCCTCAGCATGAACACCGTGTCGCTGACCCAGGGTGTCGATGCCGTCTGCATCTTCGTCAATGCCGAGTGCGACGAGAGGGTCATAGAGCGAATGGCAAGCTATGGGGTGAAGCTGATAGCCCTGCGCTGTGCCGGCTTCAACAATGTCGACATACATGCCGCACAAAAGCACGGCATAAAAGTGGTGCGCGTTCCTGCCTACTCGCCTCACGCCGTGGCCGAGTATGCCGTCACGCTGATGCTCGCCCTCAACCGTAAGGTCTACCGTTCCGTTTACCGCACTCGCGAGGGAAACTTCCGGCTGGGCGGCCTTCTGGGCTTCGACATGTACGGCAAGACCGTGGGACTTGTCGGCATGGGAAAGATAGCCAAGGAGCTGGTGAAGATTCTGCGGGGCTTCGGCATGAACGTGCTGGCCTACGACCTCTATCCCGACGAGGCGTTTGCCAAGGAGCACCAGGTGAAAATAGTGTCGCTCGACGAACTCTACGAGCAGTCGGACATCATTTCGCTGCACTGCCCGCTGACGGAAGAGACAAAGTTCATCATCAACAGCGACTCTATCACGAAGATGAAGTTTGGCGTGATGATTATCAACACCGGCCGCGGAAAGCTCATCAAGACTGCCGACCTCATCGACGGGCTGCGCTCCCATCAGGTGGGCTATGCTGCCCTCGACGTCTATGAAGAAGAGGCCAACTACTTCTACGAGGACCGCTCCGATAAGATGATTGACGACGACAAGCTGGCCCTGCTGCTCATGATGCCCAACGTCATCGTCACGTCGCATCAGGCATTCTTCACCCGAGAGGCCACCCACAACATTGCCGTCACCACACTACAGAACATCCGCGACTTCGAAGAAGGGAAAGAGTTGGTAAACGAAGTGAAATAACAAACCGAGAAAACGGCTAAATGTAATCGTTTAAGTAAAGTTTTTGCCTATTCGTATGGATTTTTCAAAGAAAATGTGTACTTTTGCAACGTCAACTTTACTAAAACAAACATTTTACAGATAACAATGGAGCAAGTCTTTAGTTACATTATCAGCTTGGGAGCATCGGTCATGATGCCCATCCTATTTACTATTATTGGTCTCTGCATCGGCATGAAGTTCGGCAAGTCACTCAAGAGCGGACTTTATGTTGGTGTGGGTTTCGTGGGCCTCGGCATCGTGACCGCCCTGTTGACAACCAATTTCAACACACCTCTTGATGCCATATCCAAGATCTTCGAACTCGACCTGAAGGTCTTCGACATGGGATGGCCCGCCGCTGCCGCCGTGGCCTACAACACCGCCGTGGGTGCCCTGATCATCCCCATCTGCCTGGCCATCAACTTTCTGCTGCTAATTACCAAATGTACGCGAACGGTCAACATCGACCTGTGGAACTACTGGCACTTTGCCTTCATTGGCGCAGTGGCCTACTTCGTCATGGACCAGTCGCTGCTGTGGGGCTATTTCGCCGCTATCACGTGCTATATCGTCACGTTGGTGATGGCCGACCTCACCGCCGAGCGATTCCAGGGCTACTATGACAACATGGAGGGAATCTCGATTCCGCAGCCATTCTGCCAGAGTTTTACGATTTTTGCCATCGGCATCAACTGGCTGCTTGACAAAATTCCCGGCTTCTCGAAGCTCGACATCGATGCAGAGGGCATGAAACAGAAGTTTGGCGTACTGGGTGAGCCGTTGGTGCTGGGTGTCATCGTGGGTGCCCTCATTGGCCTGGCAGCCCATTTCGACCACCTCACCAATTTCACCGCCTATGCCGCAGGCTTCGACTCCACTGCCGATGCCGTGATGAGCATTGTCAAGTCAGTGCTGTTCCTGGGTGTCACCATGGGTGCCGTTATGGAGCTAATCCCTCGCATCACCCGCCTGTTCATTGACGGTTTGATGCCTATCTCCGAGAAGACGCAGGAGGTGGTGAAGCGTAAATTCAAGGGCAAGAAGGTGTATATCGGCATGTCGCCCGCCCTCGTCATTGGCCATCCCACCACGCTGGTGGTCTCGCTGCTGCTCATCCCTGTCACCCTGATTCTTGCCATCGCCCTGTCGAAGGCCGGCAACCAGTTCCTGCCGTTGGCATCGCTGGCTGGCATGTTCTACGTCTTCGTGATGGTGCTGCCCTATACTAAGGGCAATGTGGTGAAGACGTTCATCGTGGGCTTGGTGGCTGTCACCATTGGTCTCTATTTTGTCACCGATATGGCGCCAGCCTTCACACTGGCTGCCAACACGGTGTTTGAGGCTACCCAGGACAAGGCTGCCCAGATTCCTGAAGGCTTCCAGGCCGGTGCTATGGACTTCGCCTCCTCGCTCTTCGGCTATGTCATCTATGCCTGTGTGAAATATATCCAGTGGATAGGCATGGGTATTCTCACCCTCATCACCATCGGCATGGTGGCGTGGAACCGCATGCGCATTGTCAAAGAAGAAAAGAACTATCAATAAGTATAAGACAAATGAAAAAGACAATTCTTAGTTTTGCCCTATTGATGGGCACGCTGGGTCTCAATGCCCAGCAAGACGTGAACTTCCAGACGGCCTGCCATCCGGAGGACGTGAAACACTACGACACCAAGACACTGCGCGAGCGCTTCGTCATGGAGAAGGTGATGGAGGCCGACAAAATCCATCTGACCTACTCGCACTACGACCGCTTCATCTTCGGCGGCGCGATGCCCGTCAGCAAGACACTGAAGTTAGAGAACTTCCTCGAACTGGGACTTGACGTCGACCCCGGCATCAAGGACAAGTACTTCCTCTACAACCGCGAACTCGGCGTAGTGAACTGCGGCGAGGGCGATGGCGTGGTCATCGTCGATGGCAAGGAGTATGCCCTCTCTCCCAAGGAAGCCCTCTACATCGGTCGCGGCCATATCGGCAAGGATAAGAAAGGACAGTCGATAGACGTGAACAAAGAGGTGCTGTTCCGCTCGAAGAACGCACAGAAGCCCGCTAAGTTCTACTTGAACAGCGCCACCGCCCACCAGCACTACAAGACGCAGTGGATTACACTCGACGGCCGCAAGGGATCGCTGAAAGCCGCCGTCTGGGGGCCCGTAGGCTCGTTAGAGGAGTGCAACAATCGAACTGTGTATAAACTCATCGTGAACGACGTGCTCGAAGAAGGTCCCTGCCAGTTGCAGCTCGGCTTGACGCAGCTGAACCCCGGTGCTGCCTGGAACACGATGCCGCCTCACACCCACGGTCGTCGTATAGAGGCTTACTACTACTTCAACCTGCCCGAAGGCCAGACCATCGCCCACATCATGGGTGAGCCACAGGAGAGCCGCGTCGTATGGCTGCACAACGAGCAGGCCATCATGTCGCCCGAATGGAGTATGCATGCCGCCGCCGGCACCTACTACTACACCTTCATCTGGGGTATGGCAGGCGAGAACCTCTATTATAACGACAAAGATAATATTCCCGTTATAGATATAAGATAAGCAATGACACCAATTCAAACAACAAAAATGTCCAACTTCCGTTGGGTCATCTGTGCGCTGCTCTTCCTGGCAACCACCATCAATTACATGGACCGCCAGGTCCTTTCTCTCACATGGAAAGACTTCATAGCCCCCGATTTCCACTGGACCGACAGCCACTACGGTACCATTACCGGCTTCTTCTCCATCTTCTATGCCATTGCCAATCTCTTCGCTGGCAAGTTCATCGACTGGATGGGCACCAAGAAAGGTTATCTTATCGCCATCTTCGTCTGGAGCGTTGGCGCCTGCCTGCACGCCGCTTGCGGATGGACGGCACTGGGGCTTGCAGGAGGCAGCATCACAGCGCTGACCACCATCAGCGTATGGCTGTTCCTGTCATGCCGACTAATTCTTGCCGTGGGTGAGGCAGGAAACTTCCCTGCTGCCATCAAGGTGACAGCCGAGTATTTCCCGAAGAAAGACCGGGCCTTCTCCACTTCAATCTTCAATAGCGGAGCCTCCGTAGGCGCCTTGGCCGCTCCCGCCACCATTCCCCTGCTGGCCCGTGCCTGGGGTTGGGAGATGGCATTCATCATCATCGGTGCCCTCGGCTTCTTCTGGATGGGACTCTGGGCATGGCTCTATGACAAGCCCGCCAAGAACAAGCGCGTGAACCAAGCCGAGCTGAACTATATTGAGCAGGACAACGACATTGCCGAGGTGCAGGACCGTGAGAAGGTGAAGGAGGAGAAGACCATCCCCTTCTGGGATTGCTTCAAGTTCAAGCAGACGTGGTCGTTCATTGTGGGCAAACTGATGACCGACGGCGTGTGGTGGTTCTTCCTGTTCTGGGCACCTGCCTACTTCAGCGACCAGTATGGCTATACCTCCGACTCCGTCATGGGCATTCTGCTCATACTGACACTCTATCTCATTGTCACCATCGTGAGCATCGGCGGCGGATACCTGCCTACCTATTTTGTTGAGAAGAAGGGCATGAATCCCTATCTGGGCCGCATGCGTGCCATGCTCATCTTTGCCTGCTTCCCCCTGCTCGGACTGCTGGCTCAGCCATTGGGAGGCATCAGTGCCTGGTGGCCCGCCATCCTCATCGGACTGCTCGGAGCCGGACATCAGGCTTGGTCGGCCAATCTTTTCAGCACCATTGGCGACATGTTTCCCAAGAGCACTATTGGAACCATTACTGGCATTGGCTCCATGGCCGGCGGCCTGGGGTCGTTTGCCATCAACAAGGGCTCTGGTAACTTCTTCGACTGGGCAGCCGGCTCCTTCTCGTTCAATGGCGATGTGTTGGTGATGACACGCGAGAACATCGAGAAAGCTTTTAGTCTTGACAAGGGCACTATTAAGCCGGGGACGCTGGCATCCGACATGATGCAGTTCGTAACCGACCATGGGGGCCAGATGCTCACTGAGCCTTGGACGGCCTTCGGCTTTGAAGGAAAGCCTGCAGCCTACATGGTGGTATTCAGCATCTGCGCCGTGGCCTATCTCATCGGTTGGTGCATTATGAAGACACTCGTACCGAAGTATAAGCCAATAGTGATGGATTAAGGTTTGAGGTTTATTGACTAAGCATGGCAACAAACGCACAACTACTATGGGTGGACGATGAGATGGAACTTCTCCGCGCCCACCTTCTTTTCTTGGAAAAGAAAGGCTATGAGGTGACATGCGTCAGTAACGGCACTGATGCTATCGACCTGTGTCGCGAACGCTCCTTCGACCTGGTTCTGCTCGACGAGCAGATGCCAGGCCTTTCGGGCTTGGAAACACTGCAACGCATCAAAGAGCTAAGCCCTGCCACCCCCGTTGTGATGGTGACCAAGAGCGAGGAGGAGAACATCATGGAGCAGGCCATCGGACAGAAGATAGCCGACTATCTCATCAAGCCCGTGAACCCCAACCAGATCCTGCTCACGCTGAAGAAGAATATTCACCGCCGCGAGATAGAGACCGAAGTGACACAGAGCCAGTATCAACAGAACTTCCAGCAAATTGCCATGCAGATTATGGAATGCCGCACGTGGCAGGACTGGGTCGACGTGTACAAGCGACTGGTACACTGGGAGTTAGAACTCAGTTCGACTGACTCACAGATGACGGAGATGCTCCAAATGCAGAAAGAGGAGGCCAATCTGGGCTTTGCAAAGTTTGTGAAGAAGAATTATCTCCAGTGGTTAGAGACAAGAAGCACTTCACCGATGCTGAGCACTGACATTTTCAAGACCAAAGTGTTTCCCCTGCTCAATGCCGGCGAGAAGGTATTCTTGGTTGTGCTCGACAACTTCCGCTACGACCAGTGGCGCATGCTGGCAAAGGAACTGGGCGAGCAATACGACATCGACGAAGAACTCTATTGCAGCATCCTGCCCACAGCCACCCAGTATGCCCGCAACGCCATCTTCTCAGGCCTGATGCCCGACCAGATTGCCCGCATGTTTCCCGACCTGTGGGTCGACGAGGACGAAGAGGAAGGCAAGAACCTGAACGAGGCACCACTCATACAGACGCAGCTCGACCGCTACCGCCGCCATGAGTCGTTCTCCTATCACAAGGTGAACAACTCTGCCGATGCGGAAAAGCTGATGCAACAGCTGAAGTCACTGGAACGCAATGACCTGAACGTTGTGGTGTTCAACTTCATCGACATGCTCTCGCATGCCAGGACAGAAAGCCGCATGGTGCGCGAACTGGCCAACAGTGAGTCGGCCTATCGCTCCATCACGCTATCCTGGTTCCGCCATTCCGTCATAGCCGACTTCTTCCGCTATCTGGCCCAGACCGACTACCGAGTCATAGTGACTACCGACCACGGCTCCATCCGATGCACAAAACCTGTAAAGATTGTGGGCGACCGCAATACCAACACCAACCTGCGCTACAAGCTGGGAAAGAACCTGGGCTATGACTCGAAGGACCTCTTTGTCATCAAGAACCCTCATCAGGCACAGTTGCCTTCGCCTAACCTCTCAACCAGCTATGTCTTTGCCACTGGCGACACGTTTTTTGCCTATCCCAACAACTACAACTATTACGTGAGCTACTACAAGGACACTTTCCAGCACGGTGGCATCTCGATGGAGGAAATGCTTATACCCCTAATCACCATGACCGGCAAGAAGAGGTAGCCGTTCCGTGCCCGGCGGTTTTCCCACATCAACCGTTCCGTGCCCGGCGGTTTTCCCGCCGGGAAAATAAAAACCAGCAATGCCCCAAAAAGAACAAGACGAACAATACATGCAGCGGGCACTCGACGAAGCCCGCCAAGCACTCACTGCCGGCGAGATTCCCATTGGTGCCGTAGTCGTTTGCAAAGGCCGCATCATCGCAAGAGCCCACAACCTCACTGAGACGCTCTGCGATGTGACAGCCCATGCCGAGATGCAAGCCATCACCTCGGCGGCCAATCTGCTTGGCGGCAAATACCTCACCGAGTGTACGCTCTATGTCACCGTAGAGCCCTGTGTCATGTGTGCCGGAGCTATCGGATGGGCGCAGATTCCACGCATTGTCTATGGGGCTCCCGACGAGAAACGGGGCTTTCGCTCCTATGCCCCCCATGCCATGCACCCCCGTTCAGAATGCATCGGCGGCATCCTCGAAGAAGAATGCCGCCAACTGATGCAGGACTTTTTCAAAAATCGCCGATAGTTTTCCACTTTTTAATCGTTCAATTTCTCTACCTTAAAGTCGCAGGCCGAGAACCACTTAGCATTGTTGGGCGTCTGGGTGGTTTCTTCCCATGTGCTCACACCATAGCAGAGAGTAGTGCGCCGACGGTCTACCTTGACAATCAGTTCTACTGGATACCAGCCATAGCCTTTGCCATTGTTGGCCTCACGAATCCTTCTGGCCTGCTCAGCTATGGGCAGCGAGTCGTTTTTCAACTGTTCGAGAGCCTCTTCCCATATTTTGCCACCCTCATTACCGTATGCAGGTATCATTGCCAATGCACTGGGATCATGCCTATTGGCCGGTGTCTTGGCGTAGATAAAGACGCCCTCACCGTCGGCACGGGCATTGCAGGTGATGCGATAGGTGCCCGAATCGACCTCCTGTACCATTGAGCGCACCTGAAACACCTGCTCGGCATTGGCATCCCACACGTCGAGATAGGCCGTTTCTGTGTCACCCGTGAAGTATTCACCATATTTCACATAGTCATTGTGACAGTTGTCGTTCCTCTCTATCTTCCAGCCAAACGTGTTCAGATAGTCACGATCTTCGTCGGTCATCCACATATTCACCTCGGCATGGCGCTCACGACGATACTGGTCGTGAAGCATGCTAACAGAACTTCCCAACGGAATGACGCAACAAAAGGCAACAATCCAAAGCACAATCCATACGATGCGCTGTGCCATGCTCATGGGCTTCACCTTTTTCGTGACAGACAGCACCATGTGGATAATGGCATAGAGGGGAATGAAAAGCACGGCCAACAACGACACGGCAAAGGCGACAAGCACGGCAGGATGATAGTTCCACACCTCTGTAAGCCCCATGCCGCCCAAGGTGAAAGGCAGTGTTACGGCCTTGCTGGCAGGCATCAGCATGGCAAAGACAGTAGTCATCAGCACACCAAAGAAGGCAATGGCCAGGGCAACGCCAACGATGACAGCAATACAAATGAAGAAGCCGAAGACTATTTTCAAGAAGACAGAAAACACCTCGGCCAGTCCGCTTCTCTGTGGGCGCGGCGACTGTTTGTCGTCGACCACGGCATCGGCCAGGTTCTGCGGGGTCACCTCCCTACCCTGCATCTGCAACTGTTCCTCGGGCGTGTTTGCCTGCGGAAGGACGATGGCCAACACGATATAGGCAATGAGTCCTATGCCATAGCACAGCGTGAACAGCACGGCACCCAGTCGCCAGAAGGTTACATCGGTGCCAGTATAGGAGGCAAGCCCCGACATGACGCCGGCCACCATCTTGTCGTTCGGATTACGATAGAGCCGTCGCCCGCTTGTCCTTGAGCGCATCTGCTCATAGATGCTTTGCCCCGATGCCTGTCCTCCCGATGTATTCCTGCCAGCGTCGTCGGCCTCGTCGTCAGAGAGTTGCTCTGGCTTGCCTATACGAGTAATGATGTCCTTCACATGCTCAATCGTGATGGCCTCGGTACCGCTTGACTTCAGTTCATCGAACAGCTCGGCAATACGCTCCTCAATGTCGTTGGCAATCTCGTCGCCACCCTCTTGCTTGCCAAAATGCGAACGAAGCGACTCCACATAGTGTTTCAGCATCTCATAGGCATCTTCATCTATCTGGAAGAGCCGTCCACAGAGATTAATGGTGATATTCTTTTTCATAATGGTTTAAAGGTGAAATTCCGGATGAATGTTTTTTAGATAGTTCACGGTGTTTGAGAGTTCTGTCCAGGCTCCTTCGAGACCGGAGAGGAATTGGTCGCCCTCTGGGCTTAGTGCATAGTACTTGCGTGGAGGCCCCTGCGTAGACTCCTGCCACTCGTAACTGAGCAGACCGTCGTTCTTCAGGCGCGTCAGCAACGGATAGAGCGTTCCCTCAACTACCAGTAGCTCGGCATTCTTCAGTTGCTGAATGATGTCGCTGGCATACGAAGGGCGATGCTTCAGGAGCAGCAGTACGCAGTACTCCAACATTCCCTTCCTCATCTGTGATTTTGCATTTTCTATGTTCATTTCTACAGTGCATAATGGTTTGTGGGTGCAAAGATAGGCAAAAACATGGTACTATGCAAAACAAAGTACTATAAAAACAAGAAGAATTAATATTCTTTAGCAGAAAGAGGGTAAAGAGTTACAAGAGTTTAACGTTCGTTAGCATAACTACCACCCTATTTCTCGCAGAAAATACCTAACTTTGCAAACCGTTTCGAGTTTTGTGATTCACGAAAGAGCAGAAAGAGAAGAATGATAGTTTGTATTGCAGAGAAACCCAGCGTTGCGAAGGACATTGCCCGCATTATCGGGGCGACAGCCTCTCGCGATGGCTATATGGAAGGAAATGGCTATCAGGTGACGTGGACGTTCGGCCACTTGTGCGAGCTGAAGATGCCTGAGGACTATACACCCATGTGGAAGGCATGGGCATTGTCGTCGCTGCCCATGATTCCGCCGCGCTTTGGCATCCGCCTGAAGGAAGACGAGGGTGTGAAGAAGCAGTTTGCCGTGATCGAAAGGCTGATGCAGGCTGCCGACAGCATCATCAACTGTGGCGATGCCGGTCAGGAGGGCGAGCTCATTCAGCGGTGGGTCATGCAGAAGGCAGGAGCGAAGTGCCCCGTGCAGCGCCTATGGATTTCGTCGATGACCGACGAGGCCATCCGTGAGGGCTTCCAGAAGCTGAAGGACCAGTCGGACTACCAGTCACTCTATCTGGCCGGTCTGTCAAGAGCCGTGGGCGACTGGCTCTTGGGCATCAACTGTACGCGCCTCTACACTATTAAATACGGCCAAAACAGGCAGATACTCAGCATCGGACGGGTGCAGACCCCTACACTGGCACTCATCGTGAACCGCCAAAAGGAGATCAACAACTTCAAGCCCGAACCCTACTGGGTGCTGGCCACCGTCTATCGCGACACCACGTTTACGGCCACCTCCGGCAAGTTCACATCGAAGGAAGAGGGCGAGAAGGCTTTCGCCACCATCGAGGGAAAGCCCTTCACCGTGACCGACGTGCAGAAAAAGAACGGACGGGAAACGCCGCCATCGCTCTACGACCTCACATCGCTACAGGTAGACTGCAACCGCAAGTTCGGCTTCTCGGCCGAGACGACGCTCAACATCATTCAGCAGCTCTACGAGCAGAAGCTGACCACCTATCCACGTGTCGACACCACGTTTCTCAGCGACGATGTCTATGCCAAGTGCCCGCAGATTATGAACGGTCTCTTTCAGATACGAGTGGCCGGCCAGGCACCATACGCCGAACTGGTGAAGCCATTGGGGGGCAAGCCGCTGCCGAAGTCGAAGAAGGTCTTCGACTCGTCGAAGGTCACCGACCACCACGCCATCATTCCCACGGGAATGGTACCGCAAGGGTTGCCGGATATGCATCGGAAAGTGTTCGACCTCATCGCCCGCCGTTTCATTGCCGCCTTCTATCCCGACTGCAAGTATGCCCAGACCACCGTGCTTGGCGTCGTGGGTATCGGTTTGCCCGATGCCGTCGAGTTCAAGGTCACAGGCCGCACCATCCTTGACCCCGGTTGGCGTGCCGTCTATGCCAAAGACCAACAGACACCCGATGACGACGAGAAGAAGCCCGACGAGGAGGAACGCACGTTGCCCCCCTTCGTGAAGGGCGAGAGCGGGCCCCATGTGCCGACGCTTACCGAGAAATGGACCACGCCACCCAAGTACTACACCGAGGCCACCCTGCTCCGCGCTATGGAAACGGCAGGAAAGCTCGTCGACGACGAGACCCTCCGTGCTGCCCTGAAGGAGAACGGCATAGGCCGCCCCTCGACCCGCGCCGCCATCATCGAGACGCTCTTCAAGCGCCATTATATAAGAAAGGAACGCAAGAACCTCGTGGCCACGCCCACGGGCATGGAACTGATCGACCTGATTCGCGAGGAGCTTCTGAAGAGTGCCGAGCTGACAGGCATCTGGGAGAAGAAGCTGCGCGACATCGAGGCCCAGAAGTACGATGCCCAGCTGTTTATCGACGAACTGAAGCAACAAGTGGGCGATATTGTCCGTCAGGTCATTGCCGATGCCAGCAACCGCCGCGTAGCCATTGCCGAGGACACCCCTCCACAAAAGGCTCAAGCCGCCAATGCCCCGCGCAAGGAGAAAAAGGCCGACGGCTCTGTTGCGAAGAAAAAGAAAAAGGCTTCTGCCCCAAAAGGCGAGAGCGGCGACACCTTGGTGGGCCAACCCTGTCCCGTCTGCGGCCAGGGACATATTATCAAGGGTAAAACGGCCTACGGTTGTTCACGCTGGAAGGAAGGCTGCACCTATCGACAGCCCTTCACCGACAGTCCTAACGAAGGTGCAAAGGGCTGACTTCCAAAGGAAAAGGGCATCTTTATCGTCTTTTGATAGTGATAAGCAGCCACACAAAGTATAACGATTGTTAATTATCACCATTTTTCTTCGTTTTTCTTTCTTTAGATGGAAAAATAATCGTACCTTTGCACCCGCTTACAAAGAAGCGAGGGCGTTTAGCTCAGTTGGTTCAGAGCATCTGCCTTACAAGCAGAGGGTCGGCGGTTCGAATCCGTCAACGCCCACTTAACAAGCGACAGGGGAGGAGAAATCCTCCTTGTCGCTTTTTTATTGGGAATGACAAAATAAAATGATTATCCGCAATCGTACCACCAACAAAGCCCAAAGGGCTGGTAAGACCATAGGCAGGGGTGAAACCCCTGTAAGAAGAGCGATGG
>CAJONO010000123.1 GCA_905235905.1 uncultured Prevotella sp. | reverse complement strand
TCCGACTCGCTGAAGGGTAAGCAGGGTCGTTTCCTTCAGAACTTGCTGGGTAAGCGTGTCGACTATTCGGCCCGTTCGGTAATCGTCGTAGGTCCTGAACTGAAGATGGGCGAGTGCGGTCTGCCGAAGTTGATGGCTGCCGAACTCTACAAGCCATTCATCATCCGCAAGCTTATCGAGCGCGGCATCGTGAAGACCGTGAAGTCGGCCAAGAAGATTGTCGACCGCCGTGAGCCTGTTATCTGGGACATCCTCGAGAACGTCATGAAGGGTCACCCCGTGCTGCTGAACCGTGCTCCTACGCTTCACCGTCTGGGTATTCAGGCTTTCCAACCGAAGCTTATCGAGGGTAAGGCTATCCAGCTGCACCCACTGGCTTGTACCGCTTTCAACGCCGACTTCGATGGTGACCAGATGGCCGTTCACCTTCCCTTGAGCAATGAGGCTATCCTTGAGGCTCAGCTGCTCATGCTGCAGAGCCACAACATCCTGAATCCTGCCAACGGTGCTCCTATCACCGTGCCGTCACAGGACATGGTGCTCGGTCTTTACTATATTACCAAGATTCGTCCGGGTGCCAAGGGCGAGGGTCTCTCGTTCTATGGTCCCGAAGAAGCCATCATTGCCCATAACGAGGGCAAGTGCGACCTGCATGCCCAGGTCAAGGTGATGGTCGACGACGTGATTGAAGGTCGCAAGGTGCGCCATCAGGTAGAGACCTCCGTAGGCCGCGTCATTGTCAATGGCATCGTGCCGAAAGAAGTGGGCTATGTCAACAAGGTCATTTCCAAGAAGTCGCTGCGCGACATCATTGCCGACGTAATCTTGAACGTAGGCTTCGCCGAGGCTTGCGAGTTCCTCGACGGTATCAAGAACCTGGGCTATCGCATGGCCTATCTGGCCGGCCTGTCGTTCAACCTCGACGACATCATCATCCCGAAGGAGAAGGCCGAGCTCATTGAGAAAGGCAACCAGGAAGTTCAGCAGATTACCGACAACTATAACATGGGCTTCATCACCGACAACGAGCGCTATAATCAGGTCATTGATACCTGGACGCACGTGAACAACGACATCGGCAACATCCTGATGAAGGAGATGACCGAGGCCGACCAGGGCTTCAACGCCGTGTTCATGATGCTCGATTCGGGTGCCCGTGGTTCTAAAGACCAGATTAAGCAGCTCTCCGGCATCCGTGGTCTGATGGCCAAGCCTCAGAAAGCAGGTGCCGAGGGACACCAGATTATTGAGAACCCGATTCTTTCTAACTTCAAGGAAGGTATGTCGGTGCTCGAATACTTCATCTCTACCCACGGTGCCCGTAAGGGTCTGGCTGATACGGCCATGAAGACAGCCGATGCCGGTTACCTGACCCGCCGTCTGGTCGACGTTTCTCACGACGTGATTATCACCGAGGAAGACTGCGGAACCCTGCGCGGACTGGAATGCACGGCTCTGAAGAGCGGCGACGAGGTTATTTCCTCGCTTGCCGAGCGCATCCTCGGTCGTGTCAGCGTTCACGATGTAGTGAACCCGAAGACGGGCGAAGTAATCGTTCCCGCTGGCGAGGAAATCACTGAGACTTTGGCCGAGGAGATTGAAAAGGCCGAGATTGAGATGGTCGAGATTCGTTCGGTGCTCACCTGCGAGTCGAAGAAGGGTGTCTGCCGAAAGTGCTACGGTCGCAACCTCGCCACGCGCCGCATGGTGCAGAAGGGCGAAGCCGTCGGCGTCATCGCCGCACAGGCCATTGGTGAGCCGGGTACTCAGCTCACGCTCCGTACGTTCCACGCCGGTGGTGTGGCCGCCAATGCCGCTGCCAACGCCAGCATCGTGTCGAAATACGAGTCGGCCCGCATCGAACTCGAAGAAGTGCGCACCGTGCCGTTCGACGAGGATGGCCGCATGTGCGAGATGGTGGTATCGCGTCTGGGTGAAATCAGCTTTGTCGATCCCCACACGAAGATTGTCCTCTCCAAGGTCAACATCCCCTACGGCTCGTCACTCTACTTCCGTAATGGCGAAGTGGTGTCGAAGGGCGACAAGATTGCCCAGTGGGATCCCTTCAACGCCGTTATCGTGACCGAGTATGCTGGTACGCTGAAGTTCAACGATGTCATTGAGAATGTCACCTTCCGTGCCGAGACCGACGAAACGACCGGCCTGACCGAGAAGATCGTCACCGAGTCGAAGGACAAGACGAAGGTGCCCACCTGTGACGTGATTGATGCCAACGGCGAAAAGATTGGCACCTACAACTTCCCCGTGGGTGGTCACGTCGTCGTAGAGGACGGCCAGACCGTGAAGACGGGTGAGACGCTGGTCAAGATTCCTCGTGCTGCCGCCAAGGGTGGTGACATCACTGCCGGTCTGCCCCGTGTCACCGAGCTGTTCGAGGCTCGTAACCCGTCGAACCCCGCTATCGTCTCTGAGATCGACGGTGAGGTGACCATGGGCAAGGTGAAGCGTGGTAATCGTGAAATCATCGTCACCTCGAAGACGGGCGACCAGCGCAAGTACCTCGTATCGCTCTCCAAGCAGATTCTGGTGCAGGAGCATGACGCCGTGCGCGCCGGCACACCGCTCTCCGACGGTGCCATCACTCCGAGCGACATCCTTGCCATCAAGGGTCCCACCGCCGTACAGGAATACATCGTCAACGAGGTGCAGGACGTCTACCGTCTGCAAGGTATCAAGATCAACGACAAGCACTTCGAGATTATCGTGCGCCAGATGATGCGCAAGGTGATGATCAACGATCCCGGCGACACGTCGTTCCTCGAGCAGGAGATTGTCGACAAGCTCGACTTTGCCGAGGAGAACGACCGCATCTGGGGCAAGAAGGTGGTGACCGACGCAGGCGACTCGACCGAGCTGAAGGCCGGCCAGATAGTCACGGCCCGCCGTCTGCGCGACGAGAACTCGTCGCTGAAGCGCCGCGACCTGAAGCCCGTCCAGGTGCGCGATGCCGTGCCCGCCACGTCAACCCAGATTCTGCAGGGTATCACCCGCGCAGCTCTGCAAACGAAGAGCTTCATGTCGGCCGCATCGTTCCAGGAAACCACGAAGGTGCTCAACGAGGCCGCTATCCGTGGCAAGCAGGACTTCCTCGAAGGCATGAAGGAAAATGTCATCTGCGGTCACCTCATCCCTGCCGGCACTGGTCTTCGCGAGTTCGAGAAGCTCATCGTCGGCTCGAAGGAAGAGTACGAGCGCATGCAGGCCAACCGCAAAAACGTGCTCGACTTCGTAGAAGAGTCTGTGCTCGATGAATAAATAGCACCCGACTTCCGAGTCATCAAGAGGCTGTGTCAAAGTAATGCCCGTCGAGTCTGCCGAATGTAGGCAGTGAAAGGTTATTACTGATGACACAGCCTCTTCTTTTTGAATTACCTCGCAATTCGTGCCGAATTGTGTCGTAATTAAGCATGAATTGCAAGCTAATTCAGCATGAATTGCGAGATAATTCAGCATGAATTGCGAGGTAATTTGACTTGCTCCTGTTTATGGTTGAAAACGACATCGTGGGGCAAACATAGTGCCTTTCTGTCTTTGTTTGACACTTTTTTCTTATAAAAAACAAAAAAAAGACAGTTTTTTTTCAAAAAACCGAAATAAATGCTTACTTTTGCACGTTGATTTAAACATAACGCATTTTTTCATGGCACAATTATCTAACCGCCTACAGCGGCTTGCACCATCGGCCACACTGGCCATGTCGCAGAAAAGTTCTGAAATGAAAGCCCAAGGCATCGACGTCATCAACATGAGTGTCGGCGAGCCAGACTTCAACACCCCTGAGCACATCAAGAAAGCTGCCCAGCAGGCTATCGACGAGAACTATTCGCGCTATTCGCCCGTGCCCGGCTATCCTGAATTGCGTCAGGCCATTGCCAATAAGCTGGAACAGGAGAACCATTTGCACTACCTGCCCAGCGAGATCCTCGTGTCGAACGGTGCCAAGCAGAGCGTCTGCAATACCGTGATGGCGCTGGTCAACCCCGGCGAGGAGGTCATCATTCCCGCTCCCTACTGGGTGAGCTACCCCCAGATGGTGAAGCTGGCCGGCGGCGAGCCCGTCATTGTCGAGGCCACCTTCGAGCAGAACTTCAAGATGACGCCTGAACAGCTCGAAGCTGCCATCACACCCAAGACCCGCATGCTGATTCTCTGCTCGCCCAGCAATCCTACGGGTGCAGTATATAATAAAGAGGAATTGCGCGCCCTCGCGAACATTATATTAAAGCATGAGGATCTCTTTGTGCTTGCCGACGAGATCTATGAGCACATCAACTATGTGGGCCATCACGAGTCGATAGCCCAGTTCCCCGGCATGAAAGAGCGCGCCATCATTGTCAATGGCGTCAGCAAGGCCTATGCCATGACCGGCTGGCGCATCGGCTACATAGCCGCCCCCGAATGGATAGTGAAGGGCTGCAACAAACTGCAGGGCCAGTACACCAGCGGCCCGTGTTCCGTCAGCCAGAAAGCTGCAGAATTTGCCTATACCCAAAGCCAGGACTGCGTCGAGCAGATGCGCCAGGCTTTCGAGCGCAGGCGCGACCTTATCGTCGAACTGGCCAGGCAGATTCCCGGCCTTGAAGTGAACAAGCCCGAGGGAGCGTTCTATCTCTTCCCCAAGTGCAGCTCGTTCTATGGCAGTTCGGTTTGCAGCCGCGACGCGTCGGCAAGCAGAACCATCAACAACAGCACCGACCTTGCCATGTACCTGCTGGAAGAGGCCCATGTGGCCACTGTCGGAGGCGATGCCTTTGGCGATCCGGACTGCTTCCGCATGAGCTATGCAACCAGCGATGAAAACATACGCAAAGCCATGCAACGCATCGGCGAGGCGCTTGCGAAACTGAAAAAATGAAAAAACACGCGTTAAAAGTGGTTAATTCATGCCATAGTCGGCATTTATTTGTTATCTTTGCGCTTGATTCTGACTTTACAAACTTAAACTTATTTAATAACTAAAAAAAACAAACAATTAATTATGGCAACAACAACAAAGGCTGCAGCCCCAGCTAAGAAATCAAAGGGCTTTGGTGGTGTGAAGGACGCATGGATCATCCTCGTCATTTGCTGTATTCTCGCTTACTGCTTCTATTTCTTCGTACTTGGCGACCCCAGCCACTTCCAGGGTGGCGACCGTAGCGGTCATCCCGCCGACCTGATGGGTACTGTGTATAAAGGTGGTTTCGTGGTAGGTCTGATTATCACCCTGCTGCTCACTGTGATCGTGCTGGGTGTTGAGCGTTTCTTCGCTATCAAGACTGCTTCTGGCAAGATTAACCTCGCTAAGTTCACCGCTCAGATCAAGGGCTTGATTAAGGAGCAGAAGTTCACTGAGGCAAAGGCTCTCTGCGACAAGATGCAGGGTTCGGTTGCCAACGTGGTGCTGGCTTCCATCAACATGTACGAGACCGTTGAGGGTGACACCACCCTGAAGAAGAGCCAGAAGATCTCGAAGATTCAGCAGGCTCACGAAGAGGCTACCCAGCTTGAGATGCCTACGCTGACGATGAACCTCCCGATGGTAGCAACCATCGTGTCTCTGGGTACCCTGACCGCTCTGTTCGGTACTGTGCTCGGTATGATTGGTTCGTTCCAGGCTCTGTCTGCCGGTGGTGGTGCCGACTCTATGGCTCTGTCTGCCGGTATTTCTGAGGCTCTTGTCAACACGGCTTCGGGTATCTTGACCTCTTGGGTTGCTACCGTTGTCTACAACTACTTCTCAAACAAGATCGACAAGCTGACGTTTGCTCTCGATGAAGTTGGTTACACTATCGCTGCTACTTACGATTCTAACCACACTGAGGCTTAATTTTGTTTTACCTTTTAATTCTGAGTTAATCAATGGGTAAAATTAAAATTGAGAAAAAAGACATCTGGATCGACATGACGCCTATGTCGGACGTGATGAC
>CAJONO010000122.1 GCA_905235905.1 uncultured Prevotella sp. | reverse complement strand
CTGGTGGCTCATTGTCGGGTGTTCATTGAATGCAATTTCAAGCAGAATGTAGAATTGAGAACGGTCTCCAAATCGTAACCCCGTTTTCCCTCAATTCTCCAATTCGCCTTTATACAAAGAAATCCAGCAAATTCTTACAAAGATACAAAAAAACGAAGGAAAAGCCAAATCAAGGAATGATAAAATAATAACTTTACGATTTTTAACGAATGCTTCAAGATGCCTCTATGCCATTCTCAACAATGAATGATATATAATGATGGCATTACGCCAGTTGTCTTCAGGAATCAGCGTCTTGTTCTTCTCGTTTATTTCAATTATGACTGCAAAAGTACGAGAATAGAATGGAATAATAGGCAAGGATTTTAAGATTGTTCCTAAAAAATGAAGCGAAAACGTAAAATTGAGCGATATTGTTTCCGTATGTCAGCATTATTTTGTATTTTTGCCGACGATGAGCACACTTTCCACCCATATCTACACCACGGGCGACATGCTGCCTCAGGGAGTGCTGACGGGAAACTTCTTCCACAGCCCTGCCCTCTTCGCCATGAGCCAGCTGACGCCCAAGCACAAGCCTTACATGATTACGGTGGAAGACGAAGGCCATGGAGTGGTAGCGCAGATGCTGGCCTTGGTGCGCTACCGTTCGTCGCTCTTCCCCCCTTATTTCTACATGCACTGCCACGTGCTGGGCGAAGGTGTGTATAGCAACCTGACTGCCGACAGTCCGACCAGCCTGTTTGGCATGATGCTCCAGGCCCTCTGCACCAGGCTTAACAACCATGTGCTCTACCTTGAGGTGAGCAACCTGTCGCAAAAGATGTTCGGCTACAGGGAGTTCCGTGAAAACAAGTTCTTCCCCGTCAGATGGATGAGTATTCACAATTCGCTCCACTCCAAGGAGCCGTCAGAGCGCCTTCTTCCCACCACCAAGGAGCATATAGCCACTGCCTACAAGCGCGGTGTGGTGACGAAGGAAATTGAGACGGAAGCCGAGTTTGCTGCTTTCTCGAAGCTACTGCGCCACCATAACTGGTTCAAGCCCCGCCGCTACGTGCCCCACGACGCGTTTTTCCGCCAAATCAGGGAGAGCGGCAACGGTCGGCTCTGCGTAACGTCGTTCAAGGGTCGTGTGATAGGCTGTTCGGCCGTGGTCTTCAGTCAGCGGCAAGCCTATCTCTGGTACTCGGCTTTCCGCCGCAAGTCGTTTGCATGGCTTCATCCCGACGACGTGACGATTTGGCATGCCATAGAAAGTGCCTACCAACAGGGCTACGAGCACATTTATTTCATGGATGTGGGCCTGCCCTTCAGCAAGAACCCTTTCCGCGAATTCATTCTCAGCTTCGGTGGCAAGCCCGTTTCCACTTACCGATGGTTCCGCTGCCCTATCAGATGGATTAACGCGGTGCTCACCTGGATTTACAGGGAATAGTTCGCCTCCAGTACTTCAGCATCCGTACTCCAGTGCTTTAGCATCAGAACTGGAGTACTTCAGTATTAGAACTGGAGTACTTCAGCATCCGAACTCCTGACGTTAATGCTTGGGCAGTGGCGTAACCCTTATCCAGTCGGCCTCCACCCAGCCTCTATCGGCCTTGGCGGCAGGCTCGGCAGCCACGAAACCGAACTTGGCTCCTATCCATTTTCCTTGGCGCATGTTGAAGTCTTCGCCGCAGGTCATCCACTTCTTCCCGTTCAGGCTGTAGGCAAAGCGCACGACGGGCTGTCCGCCATGAGGCTGTCCGGCCTCGGCATTGGTAACGGTGAAGCGCAACTGAATGTCTTCGTGCATACCAGGCTTATAGTCGATTGCGTCCTTGGCCGTAGCCTTCAGCGTGGCGAGCAGCGTCTCGGTCTGGGGTTTCCCCTTGTCGGCCTGCAAGCAGGTCATCTGCACCAGCTGGAACTCGTCGCCCACTCGCTTCACGACGAGTGCCGAATAGTCGAGCCCCATCATGATAAGGCCACCAAACTGCCCTTCGGCTTTCGAGGTGAAGCGCAACTTGGTGGTCACCACGAACTCGTCGGCAGGCGTTTTCTGCAGAAGAAGATTTGGCACCTCCCAGAGGTTCTTGAAGTTGTCGGAGAGCCTATAGGTGTAGATGCGGAACGTGCCAAACGCCGTGGGCATGCCAAACTTCTCGTCGTAGTTGGCATGCCACTGCCACTGTTTCCCCATGACGAGCGCGTTAAACTCGTCGGTCTCGGCAGGGTTTATGATTTGAGGATTGAGGGTTGAGGTTTGAGGTTTCTTGTAAGTAAGAACGGGCTCGCCATCCCTGCCCATGACGGGCCAGCCCGTCGACCAGTCGACGGGGTTCAGATGGACTACGCGGCCATAGGCTTCCTTGTCCTGAAAGTGCAGGAACCAGTCCTCGCCATACTTGGTGTGAACCCATCCGCCCTGATGGGGGCCGTTCACGACCGACTTGCCCTGCGACAACACGACTCTGTGCTCGTAGGGGCCATAGGGGTTCTTGCTCCGCATGGCAAGCTGGAAGCCTTCAGGTACGCCGCCCGCCGGACACATAATCCAATACCATCCGTCGCGCTTGTAGAACTTGGGACCTTCGCAGGTGTGGTTCTCCGTACCATTGCCATCGAACACTATCACTGGCTGGCCGATGGCCTTTGTACCGTCGGCCGACAATTCCCTGACCGTGAGCACACTGGCAAAACGGCTGCGCGAGTTGGCCCATCCGTTCACCAGATAGCATCGGCCGTCATCGTCCCAAAGGGGAGTGGTATCGATGTAGCCCTCGCCACGAATCACGCAAACGGGCTTCTCCCATTTGCCGGCGGGGTCTTTGGTCTTCACCATATAGACACCGTAGTCTGGGTCGCCCCAATAAATGTAGTACTCGCCACGATGATAGCGAATGGAAGGCGCCCACACGCCATTGCCATGACGCGGAGTGCTGAAATGCCTGACCAGCACGTCGTCGCCCTCATAGAGTTCAGTGAGCGCATAGCCAATAATTTCCCAGTTGACGAGATCCTTCGAATGAAGGATGGGCAACCCAGGCGAACACTGGAACGACGATGCCGTCATGTAGTAGTCGTCGCCAGTAGGGCCTCCCACACAGACGTCGGGGTCGCTATAGTCGGCATTGATAACAGGATTGGTGTAGGTACCATCGCCATTGTCGGGACACCACACCGCAGAACGATACTGGGCGCTCGCTGCCAATGGCAGCAGGATAGAGAACAGAATCAGTTTTAGTTTCATAGTTGTTTTTGTAGTTTAATGCTCAGCCTTCAATTTTCAATTTGTAAACGTTTTCTTCATAGGCAATGCGCATCACTTTCCGTATTTCATCATCATTGTCCTTGTTGACAAGGGCATTCAGCGAGAGGGCCACATGGCCCATGGTGCGGCGCAGGTTTATTTCCACGCAAGGATGCAACATGAAGCCCAATCCCTGTGGGCCTGCCACTATCATCATGTCGACCCCCAACGGCCCTGCATACCTGCCTTCGAGCCATGTTTGCAAGGTGGTGCAAAGCGACTGGCGCACACGGGCAAGCAACTCTCTATCGACGTAGCGGAGCAGGAACTCTTGTTTCGCCCGCTCGGTAGCGAGCAGATTTCCCTGATAAGCCCCTTTGGCGGTATGAAATAGCGACAGTCCCTGATAAGCAATGCGACCATTGCTGCCGGCCAAAAACTCCATGCCAAAATCTTTCACCTTATTATAATAAGGCTCGACCATCACACTACCCTGCAACCTTAGCACGTTTTGCAACCATCCCTGGTGCAAGCTGGCATTGGCGTCGCTGAGAAAGCGCAAGCCTCTTCCACTCGACGACCAAGGCATCTTCAGCACCACCATGTGCCAGCGCGACAAGGCATGCATCACCTCGTCGGGTGTCGTACATTCCAAACACTCGCCCACGGTTCCCTCGGCAACCTGTTCCCTTATGCTGCGAAGCACCGTCAGTGCCGAACGGCGATGCGACAGCTGCCTGATGCTGACTATCTGTTCCTTCGAGGGTAGCGGCAACACGTCCCCACCCTTTCTTGCCAATTGGGCGCAAAGGGCTGCATCCCATCCCCAAGGGTCAATCAGCGAAACACCCATGTTGCCCACCACTCGTTTCAGTGCGGCTATCGGGACCAACTGTTGCTGCACCCCGGCCAGCGGCATGCCGCTCTTGAGTCTTGGCCACAGGCGGCCCAATGCCCTCTTTGCTGTCTCTACATCGTCGACGACAACCAAATCGTCTTTCCCTGCCCATAGCACAGGCAGGAAGCCCAGGTCGTGGCGCAACTGACGACCAGCATGGGGGGCAGTGAAATTGGCCAGGTTAGAAGCCAAGGCAATATCGTGTTCAGGATTGAATATGTGTAGTGTCATCTGTCTATTCTTGAGGAAACGCCTCTACGTTATTCATTTCGTTGAGGATGGTTTTCTGGCGCTTTCGGATATAGGTGCTGGGATGCAGGGAACTGTAACGGCGCGGGTTGGGCAAGGTGACGGCGATGAGCGCACACTGCTCACGGCTGAGCACACGCGACGGCACACCGAAATGCTCACGTGCCACGGCCTCGATGCCATAGATGCCGTCGCCCATCTCGATGGTGTTCAGATAGACCTCCATAATGCGTTGTTTCGACCAAAACAACTCTATGAGGGAAGTGAAATACACCTCTAACCCCTTTCTCAGCCAAGAACGCCCAGGCCATAGGAATACGTTCTTAGCCGTTTGCTGCGATATGGTCGAAGCCCCCCGCTTTGTCTTCTCAGGATGCTTCCTGTTGTGCTCAGCCGCACTCTGAATCGCATCGAAGTCGAAACCGTGATGCGAAAGGAAGTGGGCATCCTCACTGGCAATGACCGCCACGGGCATGGCCGACGGCATGCATTCTAACGGAATCCAGTGATGAGACAGTTTCAGCTCGCGCCCTTCCTCCATCTGCTGGTAGTATCTGATGAACATGAGCGGCGAGAAAAACACGGGAATGAAGCGCAACGCCACTACAGAAAGAATCGTGGAGGCAAAGAATGCCACCACGATCCATTTTGCAATTAGCTTTACCCTGCGTACTAAATGCATAGGATGAAGCCGGATTTACTGAAGGTTGCCCTGCTCAGCAGCCTGAATCATGCTCTGAGAAGCATACATGTAGACCTCCACACGACGGTTCTGAGCCTGACCGGCCTTGGTCGAGTTGTCGGCAACAGGATTCTTGGACCCCTGACCTTCCACGGTGCGAATCTGCTGAGCACCAACGCCCTTGTTCTTGAGATAGCTCTCAACGGCCTGGGCACGCTTCAGGGAGAGAGGATTGTTGACGGCATCGGAACCAGTGCTGTCGGTATGACCGAAAATGGCCACATCGCAGTCGGTGTTCTGCTTCAGCACATCAGAGAACTTGTCGAGTGAAGCCTTGGCAGAGGCAGAAAGGTCGGACTTGCCAGTGCTGAAAAGAATGCCTGAATCGAAAGTAACCTTCACAGCCTGCAGGCCATTGGCATCGGTCACGCTCTCCACCTGTGCATTCTGCACGGCGGCAGCCTGAGCCTTTACCTTGTCCATGTGCTTGCCAATAATGGCACCCGTACCGGCACCAACAGCAGTTCCTACAGCAGCACCAACGGCTGTATTACCAGCCAACTTGCCAACGATAGCACCCAGCACTGCACCACCAGCTGCACCGATAGTAGCACCTTTACCTGTGTTGCTGCAACCAGCCATTACGATTCCTGCGCAAAGAGTCAGGATAATTACCTTGAATTTTCTCATAATTTTGTAATTGTTTTTATTAATAAAAATGTTAAACGTTGTACTTTCACCGTGCAAAGATAAAAAATAATTATGAATTATGAACAATGAATTATGAATTATTTTGTACCTTTGCACCAAAATTTTAAAAATATTACACTTATTATGGCAAAAGAACTGAAAGATTTAACAAAAAGGGCTGAAAATTACAGCCAATGGTTCAACGATCTGGTGGTGAAAGCCGACCTGGCAGAGCAATCGGCCGTGCGCGGATGTATGGTCATCAAGCCCTACGGCTATGCCATCTGGGAAAAGATGCAGGCGCAGCTCGACAAGATGTTTAAGGAAACAGGCGCACAGAATGCCTACTTCCCCCTGCTCATACCGAAGTCGTTCCTCAGCCGCGAGGCCGAACACGTAGAGGGATTCGCCAAGGAGTGTGCCGTGGTGACCCACTACCGTCTGAAGGCTGCCGACGGCGGTGTGGTTGTTGACCCCGCTGCCAAGCTGGAAGAGGAGCTGATTATCCGTCCCACCTCGGAGACCATCATCTGGAACACCTATAAGAACTGGATTCATTCCTGGCGCGACCTGCCCCTGATGTGTAACCAGTGGTGCAACGTGATGCGCTGGGAAATGCGCACCCGCCCGTTCTTGCGCACCTCGGAGTTTCTGTGGCAGGAGGGCCACACTGCCCATGCCACCCGCGAGGAGGCCGAACAAGAGGCACAGAAGATGCTGAAGGTATATGCCCAGTTTGCCGAAGAGTGGATGGCAGTGCCCGTGGTGCAGGGCGTAAAGAGTGAGACCGAACGCTTCGCCGGAGCCCTCGACACCTATACCATCGAGGCCATGATGCAGGACGGCAAGGCCCTGCAAAGCGGCACCTCGCACTTCTTGGGCCAGAACTTCGCCAAGGCATTCGAGGTCACCTATTTAAATAAAGAGAACAAGCCCGAATATGTATGGGCTACCAGTTGGGGCGTTTCTACCCGTCTCATCGGCGCCCTCATCATGACCCATAGCGACGACAACGGTCTGGTGCTGCCCCCACGCCTCGCTCCTATCCAGGTGGTCATCATCCCCATCGCTACGAAGCCTGAACAGATGGAGCTGGTCAACAAGGAGGTGGCTCCCATCATCGAGCAACTGCGAAAGAAGGGCATCAGCGTCAAGTTTGACGATGCCGATAACAAGCGCCCAGGCTTCAAGTTTGCCGACTACGAGCTGAAGGGTGTGCCCGTGCGCCTCGTGCTTGGTGCCCGCGACTTAGAAAATGGCACCATCGAAGTGATGCGCCGCGACACCTTGGAGAAAGAGACACGACCCTTGGAGGGCATTGCAGACTATGTTGAGAAACTTCTTGAAGACATCCAGAAGAACATTTTCGAGAAGGCCCGCAAATATCGCGACGAGCACATCTACGAGTGCGACAACTACGAGGAGTTCAAGGAGCGTATCAAAAACGGCGGCTTCTTCCTCTGCCACTGGGACGGCACAGCCGAGACCGAGGCACAGATAAAAGAGGAAACGCAGGCCACTATTCGCTGTGTGCCCTTCGGCGTGGAACAGACGCCTGGCACCGACATGGTGAGCGGCAAGCCTTCAAAAGCCCGCGTCATCATCGCCCGCAGCTATTAACAGATTCTTTAACAAATGTCGTATGAAACGAGAACTGATTATTATTATCCTCCTGTCGCTGATGCTCCCTGTGTCAGTATCGGCCCAAAGAGGGAAGAGAAAGCCTAAGGCAAAAGTCGTGCAGGTGGAAGAACCCGTCGAGAATCCTATTTTCACGAAGATGCTTCCCACCACGGCAAAGGTTATTATCATTGATAGCATGCTTGTCGAGAAGGCCAATCTACTACGCACCATTCCCGTGAATCAGGAAGAGGGCCGTCTCGTCGACTATGCCCAGTTCTTCAAAAAAAGCGACAACGAGGGAATTGTCTATGTCAACGAGCTGGGCAACAAATGTATTTTCCCGAAAACCGTCGACGCAAATGGCAACAAACGGCTCTTCCAAAGCGACCTATTAGGCAATAGCTGGACAGAGCCTACCGAGTTGCTTGGACTTGACGACAACGGGCTTGTGGACTACGACTACCCCTATCTGATGCCCGACGGCGTGACACTCTACTTTTCGGCACGCGGGGAAGAGAGCCTTGGAGGTTACGATATCTACCGTACCCGCTTCGACTCAGAGACAGGGCGCTTCCTGAAGCCGGAAAATCTGGGACTGCCGTTCAACTCGGAACAGGACGACTACATGTTCGTCATTGACGAGCAGAACCAACTGGCCTACTTCACGTCATCACGCCACCAGCATAAGGACACGCTCTGCCTCTATACGTTCATTCCTTTTGAAACCCGCATCATACTGAATGCCAGCAACTATTCGCCAAGCCAGATTCGCAGCTTGGCCAGAATAGACCGCATTTCCGACACATGGGGCGACGGAGCCGAACGAAAGGAAGCCACCAAACGCAGGTCGAACATCTACGCCGGCCATAGCGTGTCAGCCATCCAACAGTCTTTTTCCTTCATCGTCAATGATAAAAAGACCTATATACACATGAGGGATTTCAGAAAACAGGAGAACAGAGACCGCATGAAAGAACTGCTGGCCATGCAGAAGCAGGACAGGTCGTTGGTAGCATCACTGGAAAAGATACGCAAGGAATATTCCACGGCATCGGCAGCAGAACGAGAACGGCTGCGCACAGGCATTTTGGAAAGCGAAAACCAGCACAGGCTGTTATTGGTTTCAATGAAGAAACTGGAAAAAGAAATAAGAAACACAGAATTTAAATAAGCCATGGTCATGAAACAAGAAAAGAGAATTTTTGCCCCGTCAGAGCTTATCATAAATGAAGATGGCTCATGCTTCCATCTGCATCTGCGTCCAGAGCAGTTGGCCGACAAAGTGATTCTTGTCGGCGATCCAGCACGTGTAAACACCGTTGCCGACCACTTCGACAGCCGCGAGTGCGAGGTAAGCAGCCGTGAGTTCCATACCATCACCGGCACCTATAAAGGAAAGCGCATCACCTGCCAGAGCCACGGCATCGGCTGCGACAATATCGACATCGTCATGACTGAGCTCGACACGCTGGCCAACATCGATTACAACACCCGAACAGAGAAAGACGAGCACCGCACACTAACCTGTGTGCGCATCGGCACTTGCGGCGGCTTGCAGCCCTTCACACCAACGGGCTGCTTCGTAGCCTCGGTCAAGAGCATCGGCTTCGATGGGTTGCTGAATTACTATGCTGGCCGCAACAAGGTGTGCGACCTACAGTTGGAAGAGGCATTTAAGAAACACATGCAGTGGGATCCCATCAAGGGTGCCCCCTACGTGTCCGTAGCCGACCAGCAACTCATCGACCAGATTGCGCAGGATGACATGGTGCGCGGATATACCATCTCCTGCGGTGGCTTCTACGGCCCCCAAGGAAGACAACTCCGTGCCGACATTGCCGACCCACAGCAGAACGAGAAGGTGGAAGCCTTCGAGTACGACGGCATGCGCATCTGCAACTTCGAGATGGAGTCCAGTGCCCTCGCCGGCCTTGCCTCACTCCTTGGCCATCGCGCCATGACCTGCTGCATGGTCATAGCCAACCGCTACGCTCAGGAAATGAACACCGCCTACAAGAACTCCATCGACACGCTCATCACTAAGGTTCTCGACAGAATATGATGGGTTGTTTTATTTTTGCAGCACTTTTCATCGTCCTTGCCGTCGTCTTCTTGATAGGCAAGGGCGATATGCTCATTGCCGGTTATAACACAGCATCAGAGGAAGAACGGAAGGAAGTAAATATCCATCGGCTGCGACTACTCATGGCCATCATCAGTGTCTTGACGGCAGGCTTCTGTGGTATCCTGCCATTCATAGGCAAGGAGAAAGATAATGTTCTGGGAGCAACCTTTGGTTTCATGATTGTCACCCTTGCTTTCGTCATACTCGCCAACACATGGGCCAAGAAGAAATGAGCAACGACACCATCTGCGCCTTGGCTACAGCTCCTGGCGGCGCATTAGGAATAATCAGAGTCTCAGGAAGTCATGCTCTTGAGATTCTTTCCCATTTATTTACAAAAAATCTTACCACAGCCCCTGGCTTCACCATTCATTATGGACATGTGGTAGTCCCGTGTGATGCGGTTTACCCGCATCAAGTCATCGACGAGGTACTGGTCAGCATCTTCCGGACTCCTCACTCATACACAGGCGAGGACATGGCAGAGATTTCCTGCCATGGCTCCCGCTATATCCTCAACAAAGTGTTGGAACTTCTGCAACAGCAAGGCTGCCGCATGGCCCGCCCAGGCGAGTTCACCCAACGCGCCTACCTCAACGATAAGATGGACCTTTCGCAGGCCGAAGCCGTGGCCGACCTTATCGCATCGACCAACAAGGCCACACATAATATTGCACTCTCACAGTTGCGTGGGCATTTTTCTTCTGATCTTTCCCGGTTACGTAAACAATTACTGAAACTTACATCGCTCTTGGAACTGGAACTCGATTTTTCCGACCATGAAGATCTCGAATTTGCCAACCGTTCCGAACTACTCAACCTTGCCCAGACCATCGATGCCCACATCACCCGTCTCGCTCACAGCTTTGAAACAGGTCAAGCCATCAAGCAAGGCATACCCGTGGCCATCGTAGGCAAAACCAACGTGGGCAAGAGCACCCTTCTGAACCGTCTGCTAAAAGACGACCGCGCCATCGTCTCAGACATCCACGGTACAACTCGCGACACCATCGAGGATACTATCGACATCAACGGCATTACTTTCCGCTTTATCGATACTGCCGGCATACGCCAAACTACAGACGAGGTAGAGCAAATCGGCATATCTCGCACCTACGCAGCCATATCGAAAGCCCGCATCGTCCTCTGGCTAATCGATGAAACCCCCACCGAAGCCGAAGTCGCCGACATCACTTCTCGCATGTCAAGGGATGGTCATGTGCCAGCCCGCACCCTCATCCCCGTCTGGAACAAATCCGACATTCTCCCCCCCAGTCACGTGTACTGCGATATTATCGCAGCCCCCATTCCCATCTCTGCCAAAACAGGCCACGGCATTGAAGCACTCGAACAAGCCATTTACGCCGCCGCCGACATCCCCACCCTCTCCGATAGCAACATTATCGTTACCAATGCCCGCCACTACGAAGCCCTCTGCCGCGCTCACGACAGCCTTTCCCGTGTGTTATCTGGATTAGAGTCAGGACTGAGCGGCGATCTGATAGCAGAAGATCTCCGCCTTACTCTTACTCATTTGGCTGAAATCACAGGTGGACTCATCACTCCTCAGGAAACCCTCAATTCCATTTTCTCCTCGTTCTGCGTGGGAAAATAGAATACGATTAACGGTCATCACTCGATATTACTCGATATGACTAAATCGTTTATTTCCAGGCAATTCCACACT
>CAJONO010000121.1 GCA_905235905.1 uncultured Prevotella sp. | reverse complement strand
TACATTGACCTGCACGTGCTTCGTGCCGGAAAAGGTATCAGCAAGCATTACAGCCGTTTTCTGGAGTTGAACGATTCGCTGGCCGACAACTTCAACAAGCGCAATCCGAATGCGAGTGGCCGACCGAGGGTGTTCTACTCTGGCGGGCGCAACCGAGACTATTGGAGCGAATACCAGTTCACGGACATCTATACGGAGAAAGGACTGCATACCTTCTACGCATGGATGCCCCGATACATGGAGCGATATAATGCCTACTACACAGAACCAGTCCAGAATCAGCAATGGACATTGCATGAGGAGCGCCAGACCATCCTCGGTCACGAGTGCCAGCGGGCAACATGCCACTGGCGGGGCCGCGACTTCGAGGCATGGTTTGCTGCCGACATCCCCGTGCGTCTCGGCCCGTGGACGTTTGGCGGTCTGCCCGGACTGATACTGAAGCTCAACGACACGCAGCGGCTCTACACATGGGAGGCCGTCAGCCTTCGTTCAGGAGACTTCTCAATCACCAAGCGCAAGTACGAGGGCTTCCACCATGACAGTCGCGAACACGTCTATAAACTACAGGTGGCCGCCAACCGCGACTATTTGAAAGCAGGTGGTGCCATCGACAGAGCAACGGGACAACCGAAGTCAAAGCAATTTCCCTACGACCCGTTGGAATTAGAATAACCCCACACGTTGTTTCTATGATGTGTCCTTCCCGCTCGCCTGTTCGCGACGGGCGGCGGGGAGGTTTTCTTAGAGACAGCGCGGCAGATAACAGGAAGTTTAACCAACAGGAAAGGACGGTGAACGGCACAGAGAGAAAGACAGACAGAAGCCTCGGCTCCCACAGTTGGAGCCATCGACACATCAACGTTTAGAAACAAACGAAAAGTATTCACATCAAAAAAGAAACAACAATGGAAGACAACAATCAATTAAACTACAGTTGGCTGGGCGGGCTGTCGAACGCGAACCACGACGGCACGACGCAGCAGATCGATGACACTGCGGCCAACTTCGAGACTGAGAACCAGAAGTACAACCAGATGGCCGCCGCCGTGCACCAGGCCCGCGTACACGAGGACGAGGTGTGGCAGAAGTCGCAGGTGGACCCCGTGGTGAAGCAGCTGGAAGCCGCCGACAAGCAGCAGGACTGCTACATGACGGCCTTCCGCTACATCAACGACGGCTACGCCTCGCTGCCCGACACGGAGGCGCAGAAGCAGGACGCGCTCGTGGTGCAGCAGGTGTTCAAGGACTTCAAGTTCCGCGTGAACGACGGCTACGGTGCCGAGGCCGACAAGATTCTGCAGATGGGCCAGAACCTGCAGCCCAAGCAGGAATTCCTCACGCAGATTGGCGCCTGGCAGTGGTACGTGAAGGCTGCTCAGAAAGCCTCGCTGGTGCGCCAGCTGCTGACCCAGCGCGCCCAGACCAAGGGCGAGTTCGTGAAGGGTGAGCTGAAGGCCGCCCGCCGCCAGACCGACCTGGCCATCGCCGACCTCTACCGCGTCATCAACGCCATGAACGACCTCATGCCCAGCGCTGAGCTCACCGCCCTCATCACCCAGCTGAAGGGCTTCGAGCGCTACGCCCGCGAGTACCTCCTGCCCAAGGGCAAGGGCGGCGACGAGCCGGAGCCGGAACCCACGCCCGACCCCACGCCCGACCCCTCGCCCGAGCCAGAGCCTACGCCCGTAGAGCCGGAGCAGTAGACGGTCGGTAAAGCGGGATTTCACGAATCGGAGGCAGCGGCCCCGTCTGCCGCCTCCGATTTTCGGAATCCGACCCCGACGAGCCGTTCATCGTCCTCGGATTCCTGAAATCCAGGCAGGAAAGTCGCTCGTCAACCTCGGATTCCTGAAATCCGACCTCAACGAGCCAGTCAGTCACCTCCGATTCCTGAAATCCGAATCAGCATGTCGGTCGGCGACCTTCCATCAATCGGAAACAAATAAAACCACAAAACTGAGACACCCACATACAGGGCAAGAATTCCCTTCCACATCCTCAGTGGCTAAACTTATAAGGCATGAGAGGCTCATTGAAGGCGTTTATTCTCTACTTAAAGAGCAAAGGAGGTTCGTTGGAGGCGCAGACATACAACAACAGTTAAATTATGAGTGTCAAGCAACTTCAGGCAACAGTTTTCAAACATTTCACATTTTTTTTCGTGAAATAATTTGTATTTTTGTATCTGTTTTCTCTAATTTTACGAAAAAGTGGAGATTCTGCGTAGCGTTTTGGCTCTTTCGTTGTAATATAAGTATGGAACGTCTGAAGTACATATCGTTGGTAAAAGAACTGCGGCAGATTGCTGTAGCGAGGGCTTTGGCGCTGCTCGACGACAAGGATGATGCTGAGGACGTGGCTGGGGAAGTGATGCTAAAGTTGTGGGAAAGACACAAAAACCTACGAGATAATACAGAAGAAGTGAGGCATTTGGCCGACAGGATGGCAAGGAACCTCGCACTTAAC
>CAJONO010000120.1 GCA_905235905.1 uncultured Prevotella sp. | reverse complement strand
CCGTGGTTATTGCCGACGATGCCGGCGTGGTAGTGGCTGTTGGTATTCTTGGAGGCGACGCAGACGTCGGCGGCGACGGTGCAGTTCTGGACGGTACCGTAGCTCAGTCCGGCGATGCCTGCGACGGAGAGCTGGCCGGTGATGCGGGCGTCGGCGAGGTTGACGTCGTGGATGTTGCCGCCGGTGCCGACGTAGCCGAAGAGTCCAGTGTAGCCGTTGGCGGTGCCGCTCTCGGGCTTGTAGATGCGGATGCCGCTGACGGTGAAGCCGCCGCCGTCGAAGTCGCCCTTGAACTGGTTATAGGTCGTGCCGCTGCGCCAGCCGCCGATGGCGGTGTAGTTGTTCTCGGTCCTCGTGGCATCGTTCCAGTCGGTGGTGTGGGTGTAGGTGATGTCGGCGCCGAGCTGGAAGTACTTGCCGCTGAAGGTGCTGTAGCCGTAGCCGCCGCTGCCGTTCACCATCTTGGCGAGCAGGTCGAGCTCGTCGGGGGTGTTGATGATGTAGGCGTTGTTCTCGGAGCCGTCGCCGCCGTCGAAGGCGTTGGCCCAGGCGACGCTGACGGTGACGTCGGTGGGGACGGTGGTGAGGGTGCTGCCGCAGGTGGCGACGATCTGGTTATCGGCGTTCGTGGCGTAGTAGCAGCCGACTTTCATGGCCTCGGGAATGTTGCCAGTGAAGCCGAGGGCGAAAGTGCTGCCCTCGGCGTAGTAGGTCACGCCGTCGATGGTGACGGTCGTGCCGCTCTGGTAGGCGGCGGTGGTGTTGTCGGCGGTGGCGAGGGTATAGACGTTGTCGCAGCGGTCGTTGATATGTTGCAAAATTGTGCCTGACACTGTATGGTAGCCCAAACAGCAGTCGCGGTAGTGGCAGGTGTTGACGGTGCCGCCTTCGTTGCCAACGACGACGCCGATTTTCTTCGTGGCGGGAGGCTGGTTTGCCCTTGCCGTCGCTGTGCGGACGTGGTAGAGGGTGCAGCCAGTGACGCTGCCGCCGCTGAGGTAGCCCACGATGCCGCCGATGTTTTGGTCGCCCTCGATGTTGGCATCGCGCAGGACGACATTGCTCACCGTGCCGCCCGAAACGAAGCCGAAGAGGCCGAGGCTCTGGTCGTCGGTGTTGGTATTATCTAATTTAGATATGCGGATGCCGCTGATGGTGTGGCCCTGGCCGTCGAAATGGCCCTGGAAGGAGCGGCCGTAGCCGCCGATGGGCGTGAAGTTGTTCTCTTTCGTGAGAACTGCGTCCCAGGCGTTGGTGGCGGTGTAGGCGATGTCGGCGGTCTGCAAGAAGTATTTTCCGCTGAAGTTGTCGCTGCCGTAGTTGGCGTTGACGCGGACGGCCATGTAGTCGAGCTGCTCGGCGCGGGTGATGATGTAGGGGTCGGCCTGGGTGCCGCTGCCGCCCCAGGGGAGGGCGACGGTGAGGCTGCTGAACTGCTTGTAACAGTCGGTGCTGGCGAGGGCGTTGCCGGCCAGGTCGGTGATGGTGCCGACGAAGTTGCGGATGCAGAGCGTCTCGTTGAGGTCGGCGTCGATGGTGCCGCTGAAGGTGAGGACGTTGGAGCCGCTGCCGCTGACGCAGGCGAAGTCGCCCCAGTCAGTGTGGAGGCTCACGTCGCTGCCGGCGGTGACCATCTCGCTGAAGGGCACGGAGATATAGACCGTGGTGCCTGCGCCGTAGTGGCCGGGGGCGACGACGGGGTCGCCGAGCCTGGTGGGGGCGGTGCCGTCCTGCAGGGCCATGCGGACGAAGAAGTCCTTGTAGCCCCAGGTGTCATCGTTGTTGCCGCCGGCGTCGAATCGGGTGGTGATGCTGCCGGTGGTGACGGGCAGGATGACGGCGCCGCTGCCGTCGTACTTCCAGTCGTCGCCGTCCTTGTATTTATACTCGTGTTGCACGCCGTCGCTGTTGCTGAACTCGCCGTTGCTGGGGAAGCGGTGGGGGAAGAAGATTTTTCCCTCGGCGTTGCTGCCGTTGGCGAACTCGAAGCAGACCTTATAGACGGAGTTCACGGGGTCGTTGACCTTGCCGTTGGGGTCGGCGCCGTCGTAGGCGTGGCTGGCGGTGCCGGCGATAATCTGGAGGTACTGGTAGCCGTCGTCCTTCTCCTTCTCGGTGAAGCAGACGGTGGCGTAAATCTTGTAGCCGAGCGAGTTGAGGTAGCTGGCCGGGGCGCCGGTGCTGCTGATGAGCGACGAGGTGCTCACGGTGGCGGGCTTCTGGGCGTAGTCGTATTCGTCATCGATGAGGTCGTAGCCGCTGAGCGTGCCGCTGGTCTCCACCTGGCTGGTGGGCGGCGTGTAGGTGACGTCGAGGTACTTGCTGCTGCTCATGTCGCTGGTGAAGTTGCCGTTGCTGTTCATCTTCACGAGGTAACTGACGCTCTTGCTCACCTTGTCGCCGCTGAACTGCGTCAGGCCGCTGCTGATGCTGCGGTCTTTGTAGGCGATGAGGTAGCCGCCGAGGTCGGTGACTTCGAAGCGATACGTGCGGCTGGCGCTGCCGGTCTGGTACTTGTAGGCGTCCGCCGTGGGCGTCTTCTCCTCGACGGTGACGGTGCACGTGTTGTGCTCCGCGTCGAAGGTCAGTTCGCCACTGACCGCCGTGAAGTGCTGCCCCGCGATGGCGCTGAGGCTCACCGTGCGGTAGAGGACTTTCTCCGTGGCGTCGGTGTTGCTGGTTCTGGTAATGGTGAACGTGCTGCCGCTGTTGGTCACGGTGAACGTCCCGGCGGCGCTGGCGCTGGTGTGCCCCGCCGCGAGTGCCGCGATGGTCAGCACGGCGGCGAGGACTTTCTGCATGAAATTAGTCTTCATTCTCATTGTTTTATTGTTTGTTATTCGTTTCTTTGTCTTCATTGTGGGTCTCAACGCGGTTGAGATTTTCGCCGGAGTCTCGGGTGCGGGTCTCAACGGCGTTGAAACCGTGAACGGAGTCTCGGAAGTGGGTTTCAACGGCGTAGAGGGTGCCGACGGCGGCTCGGAATGGGTACCAACGGCGTTGAGGGTGCCGACGGCGGCTCGGAATGGGTGCCAACGGCGTAGAAACCGTGAACGGAGTCTCGGAAGTGGGTTTCAACGGCGTAGAAACCGTGAACGGCGGCTCGGGAGAGCATTCTACGGCGTAGAAACCGCCAGCGAGGTGCGCGAAGTGGCTCCCAACGGCGTTGGCACTGTGTTTGGAGTGATTTATCGTCATTTCCTTTGTTGTTTCGGAATTTATTCGTAAATTTGCCGCCAGAAACCAAACATGTTAGGATTATGACAGCAATGCAACTACGTGCGGAACTGTTCCGCGAGATGAATCCGCTGCTTGATAGTGAGTCGGCTTTGGAGAAAATGCTGGCGTTCGTCAGGACGCTGGTTCCGGCGAAGAAGGCCAAAGCCGAGGCAGGCTGGGCCGACCGGTTCGTGGGAGCCTGGAAGGACGACCGCAGCGCCGAAGAGATTATTGACGACATCCGCAGCGCCAGGACTGCCAACACCATTGACGTGGAGTTATGAAAGGATATCTTCTCGACACAAGCATCTGCATCGCCATGTTCAGGGGCGACCGCAACGTGGGGGCCAAATTGAATGAGGCTGGCAAGGAGCGATGCTTCATCACGCAGGTTGTGGTGGCCGAACTGCTTTTCGGTGCCTACCGGAGCAAGCAGGTGGACAAGAACCTGAGGCAGACCTACGACTTCATCAAGAATGTGAAGATGCTCCCCTTCGACGAGTGCGTGGATACCTTTGCCAAGGAGCGTGCGCGGCTGTGGGATGCGGGCAAGCCCATCGAGGACTTCGACCTGCTGATAGGCTGCGCTGCCAAGACTGCCGGCCTGACGATGGTGACGCACAACGTGAAGCACTTCAGCCATATCGAGGGGCTGGAGATTGAGGACTGGGTGAAATAGCCCTCCGTTCCTCCTTGACTCCTTAGACATAAAACATACCATCCCTCGCAGCGTTGCGGGGGATTTTTGTATATGTATCGTGGCAGGGCGATTCATACGGATAGCTGCTGTTCGGTGGGTTGGTTACTTTTGCGGCGCAGCTGCTCGTCGTACTTGCGCAGCAGTTCCTCGTCGTGCTTGCGCATCTCTTCGTCGAAGCGCTTCTGCTGGCGGCGCTCCTGGCGGTAGAGTCCCCACTGGGCGTGGGCGAAAGCAACGAGCACGGCCAGGCCGAGGAGCGAGGCGATGATGATGCCGATGGTCTTGATGGTGGTTTCTTCCATACGCTTCTTTGCTTTTTGGGTTTCGGCGGCAAGGCTGCGGTTAAGCGAGGGCCATGATGCTTGCATCGATGGCCGAGCGTGAGCAGGCTCGCGGCATTATTGCCGCAAAGGTATGGAAAAGGGCGCAAACGGGCTTATCTCTCAGCGTAAATACGTCGAGAGATATGAAAAAATACGCTGAGAGATAAGAAATACGCCGAGAGATAAGACGCGGGGCGGGCTATTCCGGCATGCGGAAGGTGCTGGGGGCGGGCTTGCCCTGCGAGGCGAAGGCGCGGTTCATGGACGCGGGGTTGGCGAAACCGCACTCGGCGGCCACGTCGCGCATGCGGCGGTCGGGGTGCTGGCGGATGAGGGCGATGGCGTGGCGCACGCGGTGCTGGTTCACCATGTCGTAGAACGACGAGTAGCCGCTGCGCCGGATGACCTCGGTCAGGTAGTTGGCGTTGGTGCCGAGGCGCTGCATCAGCATGTCGGCGGTGATGTGGGGCTCGGTGTAGATGCGGTCGTCGGCCAGCAGGCTCTCCAAGCGGCGGCGCAGGTCGTCGTAGCGGTGAGACCCACCCCTTGCCCCTCCCTGTGAGGGAGGGGAATCATTACCTTGTGCATCCTGTTCATCATTGACAACCTCGCCTTGAGAGTATTCACTCCCCTCCCTCACAGGGAGGGGCCGGGGGTGGGTCTTTACTGGGTCATAGAGCTTGCGGCGGGGGTTGAGCGTGTAGATGCAGAACACGATGCTGGCAGCGGTGAAGAGCACGTCGCGCACAGCCTTCGCCACGGGAGAGTCGAGGGCGAAGTTGAACGTCAGCAACACGAGGACTATCGTGGGCATCCACTGGATGTACTGGGCGAAGCGCACGGGGAAGTCGTCGGTGTCGGCGTAGGTGGCCTCGTTGACGCGGCGCACCTCGCGGCCTATGCTCAGCCCCATGCCGATGTTGCGCCAGAAATACCACGCGAAGACCGCCAGAACGGCAATGGTGGCCCACAGACGCCATCCCGTGGGCAGCGAGACAAGCCCGACGGACTGGAGCAGCAGCGGCAGCAGCACCACGGCGGCGGGCAGGGCCGACAGCCAATACTTGCGCGTCGGACGGTGCCGCCGGGGGAAGAAATAAATCTCGCACATCACCAGCATCTGCACCGCGAACACCAGCAGCCCGAAAGCATTGGCATAGAACAGCGCGTCGGCATCGCCGATTTGCACCAGATACGGCAGTTCCAGAATCTGTAGCAGATAGATAGTCCCCACCGCCCGCGTCGCCGGAAACAGCGCACGGAAGTCCTCGCCATACGCCTTCGGCTTGTAGTACCACTTCAGCAGCCACCCGTACAGGTGTGCGCCGATGAACGCCAGATTGGCGGCGAAAAACAAGAGGTAGGCGGTGGTGGGCATGGTGCAATCATGATGAGGAAGCCAGCGGCAAAGAGACTTTATTTCTTTGCTTTCGGCTCCTTCTCAGCGTCTTTCTTGTAGCGCTTGTTCAAACCGTTGACCACATCTTGTGTGATATCGTATTTCGGATTGGCCATCAGAATGTTGTCGCCACTCTTGGCAAGGATAATGTCGTACTTCTTGTCCTGATTATAGAGTTCAAGGAAATGATTGAGGGAATCGCGAAGAGCAGTGTTGAACTTCTGCGTCTCGTTGGCCAGCTCACTCTCGAAACGGGCCTGAAGGGCGGCAAGGTCGTTCTGCTGGCGCTGTAGTTGCTGCTGTACGCCCTCGGCCTGCTCCCTGCTTGTGAAGCCGTTGTTCTGCAACTTCTGCTGAAAGTTATTGGCTGCATTCTGCAACTGGTTTCCCTTCTGCGTCAGCGTGTTACGGGCATTGATGCTTTTCTTCTCTATCTCCTTGCTCTTTTCCTTTGCAAACTCGAACTGAGTCATCAAAGAATCGACCTCAACATAGGCAATTCTCATGCCAGTGTTAGCTTCGTCGGGGTTACCTGCTGTAGGCTGTTCGTCCATTTTGGGACTCTGATTGTTGCACGATGCCAGAACGAATGCGGCCATCAGTGCGAATGAAATGTTTTTTTTCATCGAGTGTTTTTTGTTTATTATTTTTGTTTCTATGATCGTTCATTAACGGCAAACGGACTTTTCGTGCGCATCTCTCGGTCTTGATCCATCACGCAGTGTATGCCACGCTCTTTCATTGCCTGCGAGTCGTGAATATGCTGCGAAGAAAAGCTGCCATTCTTGCGAAAAAACAGTTTTACACATAAAAATGCTATGGCAATAGCAATTATTAACGTGGTCGATAGCAGTATTTCCGTCATTTTTTATTAATTTTGCGCTGCAAAGGTAATCATTTATGGCGAAATTATAAAGATTTTAATTTAAATAATACTGAAAAATGAATAAAAGTGAGTTAAAACCGGCTGTTGTATTTGAACAGTTTGCAAAGATTAACGAAATTCCCCGCCCTTCGAAGCGCGAGGAGAGAATGATTGGGTATCTCAGGAACTGGGGCGAGAGCCATCATTTGGCAACCCAAGTCGACGACACGGGCAACGTGATTATTCGCAAGCCTGCCACCAAAGGCATGGAAGACAGGAAGACGGTAATCCTGCAAAGCCACATGGACATGGTGTGCGACAAACTGGTCGATGTGGAGTTCGACTTTGACAAGGATGCCATCAAGACCTATATTGACGGTGAATGGCTGACAGCCGAGGGCACGACGCTCGGTGCCGACGACGGCATAGGCTGCGCCATAGAGCTGGCCATCCTTGCCTCTGACGACATTGAGCACGGCCCCATAGAATGTGTGTTCACACGCGATGAAGAGACAGGATTGACGGGTGCCGAGGGCATGAAGGCAGGCTTCATGACGGGCGACTATCTGATAAACCTTGACTCTGAGGACGAGGGTGAGATTTTCGTCAGCTGTGCCGGTGGCCGCAATACCACTGCAAAATTCACCTTCGAGCGGGAACAGCCCTCCCCCACTCTCTTCTTCGTTCGCTGCCAACTGAAAGGGCTTGTGGGCGGACACTCTGGCGACGACATCAACAAGAAACGCGCCAATGCCATCAAGATTCTCGGGCGTTTCCTCTATCAAGAGACGAAGCGCTATGAAGGCATACGGCTGGCACAGTTCCACTCAGGCAAGTTGCACAACGCCATTCCACGCGACGGCTCATTCGTCATAGGCATACCCTCACAGTATAAAGAGAATGTTCGTGCCGACTGGAACGTATTTGCCTCGCAGGTGGAAGACGAGTTCCACGTGACCGACACACAGATGGTGTGGCACATGGAATCGACAGAAGCCGAGCCAGTCATAGCAAAAGACGTGGCAGGAAACTTCATCAAAGCCCTGCAAGCCATAGACAACGGCATCTATGCCATCTGTCAAGACGAAGCACTGGGCGGCATGGTCGAGACTTCGTCGAACATTGCCAGTGTGCATACGGCTGAGACAGAAATCAACATCCTGTCATCGCAACGGTCGAACGTAATGTCGAACCTTGACAACATGTGCGCCACTATCGTTGCAACCTTCGAGCTGGCCGGCGCAGAAGCATGGTCGAGCGACGGTTATCCCGCCTGGAAGATGCGCCCCGACAGCAAACTTACCGAAATAGTGCGCAGCACCTACGAAGAGCTTTTCGGCAAGCAGCCCATTGTGAGAGGCATTCATGCGGGACTTGAGTGCGGTCTCTTCTCTGAGCGCTATCCCAATCTCGACATGGTGAGCTTTGGTCCCACCCTACGTTTTGTCCATACCCCCGACGAGCGTCTGCACATTCCTACCGTGCAGATGGTTTGGGACCATCTGCTACTCGTGCTGAAGCGAATACCTAAGAAATAAGAAACAAACACAACTGAAGTTTCCCACCCTTTAAGGGACGACTATCCATGAATATATATTCACTTTTACGAACCCGATAAACAACTGATTTCCAGTGTGTTATAATTCAGTTCAAATTCCTCTGAAATTCATGCTGAATTACGCGGTAATTTAAGCTCAATTGCATCGGAATTCAGCATGAATTTCAAACGTGCTTCCGTAGAGTTCCAAAGTGCATGATTATGCAAACCAAAAAGGATAGGGAAACTTCAGCAAAAAAACAACAAGAATGATGAATCACAGTTTCAAGCTATATATAATAATAGGTGTAATGGCATCGGCAGCCTTCACTTCATGTAGCAGGCAGGGCACTGCTGAAAGGCTGGTGAAGGAGTTTGTCGCCCAAAACGCCGTCGACCCTGACGAGATGGTGACATTGAGCTTTGGTGAACTCGACTCGACAAAAGTAATCAGAGACTCGCTCATACTCGACATGCAGACACGCGAGAATCCTTTATTCAAGAAGGATATAGACTATGCCGTGAAGACCAGCGGACGCATGATGTATTTCGTTCGCATGAAGTTTACATATAGGAACGACACATTACAACACACGTTTTACATGGATGAGGCACTGCGCCAGGTCATAGCATTCAAATAGCATGGGATGAAAAACGATTTCATTGAAATAAAAGGAGCGCGTGTCAATAACCTGAAGAATATCGACGTGCGCATCCGTCGCAATCAGTTCGTAGTCATTGCCGGAGTGTCTGGCTCTGGCAAATCGTCGTTGGCTTTCGACACGCTCTATGCCGAGGGGCAACGGCGCTACGTTGAGAGCTTGTCGAGCTATGCGCGGCAGTTTCTGGGACGTATGAACAAGCCTGAATGCGACTTCATACGTGGCATACCACCAGCCATTGCCATCGAGCAAAAGGTAATAGCCCGCAACCCGCGAAGCACCGTAGGCACATCGACCGAAATCTACGAATATTTGCGGCTGCTCTATGCACGGATAGGCCACACATTCTCGCCAGTGAGTGGCGAAGAGGTGAAAAAGCACTCGACGGAAGATGTGGTCAGGAAAACACTCGAATTCTCGAAAGGTACCAAGTATGTAGTGATGGCTCCCGTCAGGAAGCCTGAAGACCGTTCCATCGAGCAACAGCTCAAGGCCTGTATTCTGCAGGGGTACGCACGTATCTTCATTGATGGAGAGTTCCTTAGAATCGAAGACTATCTGGAATCGCCTCACCCTTCACCAACGGACATCTATTTGGTTATAGACCGCCTGTCGGTCGATGACACGAAAGACAGCATTGCCCGTCTGGTAGATTCTGCCGAAACCGCATTCTTCGAGGGGCATGGCGAACTGCGACTGATGTTCATGCCGTCGAACATAGTCTACGATTTCTCCATGCGCTTCGAAGCTGACGGAATCACGTTCGAGGAACCGTCAGACCAGATGTTCTCTTTCAACTCGCCTATCGGGGCATGTCCCGAATGCCAAGGATTCGGAAAGATTATTGGCATTGACGAACATCTGGTCATCCCCAATCCGTCCTTGTCGGTCTATGACGGCTGTGCCATTTGCTGGCACGGCGAGAAGATGGGCGAATGGAAGGACTGGTTCTGTCGCAATGCCGCAAACGACGACTTTCCAATCTTTGAGCCTTACTTCAATCTGACGCAAAAGCAAAAGGACCAACTGTGGCACGGTCTGCCCAGCGACAGCCAGAAGAAGTGGTACGACAAGCCATGCTTGGACTCGTTCTTCCAAATGGTGAAGGAGAACCAATACAAGATTCAGTACCGCGTCATGCTGAGCCGCTACAGAGGAAAGACCGTCTGCAACATGTGTCACGGAACTCGCCTGAAGCCCGAAGCGAGCTACGTGAAAATCGGCGGCAGAAGTATTACCGATTTGGTACAGATGCCCATTATCCGGCTGGCTGAATGGTTTGCCAACCTGAAGCTCAACGAGCACGATGCCGAGATAGGGAAACGCTTGCTAACGGAAATACGCTCCAGATTGCAATTCCTTCTTGATGTGGGACTTGGGTATCTTACGCTAAACCGTCTGTCGAATTCTCTGTCTGGCGGAGAAAGCCAGCGCATCAACCTCTGCACGTCGCTCGGAAGCAGTCTCGTAGGGTCGCTCTATATCCTTGACGAGCCATCAATTGGTTTGCACTCACGCGACACCGACCGCCTTATCCATGTGCTCAAAGAGCTACAGGCCCTGGGCAACACTGTGATTATTGTAGAGCATGACGAAGACTTCATGCGAGCAGCCGACTACCTGATTGACATCGGCCCAGGAGCAGGACGCCTGGGAGGCGAGATTGTCTTTGAAGGAAAGTCGACAGACATTACTCAAGAAGCACTGGAGAAATATCCTGACAGCCATACGGTGAGATACTTGTTGCATGCCGAAGACTTGCCTATACCCACCAGCCGTCGGCCCTGGAATCGCCACATCGACATCAAATCGGCTCGCATGAACAACCTGAGGGGCATCGACGTTCAGATACCTCTCAACGTACTGACCGTAGTCACTGGTGTCTCAGGCTCAGGAAAATCATCGCTCATCAAGGGTATTCTCTACCCTGCCGTCAAGCGAGCACTGGGCGAAGTGTGCGACACTCCAGGCGAATATGCCGGTCTTGCCGGCGACATCAATGCCATTAGTCATGTGGAGTTTGTAGACCAGAACCCAATAGGAAAGTCATCCCGCTCAAATCCAGCGACTTATGTGAAAGCCTATGATGCCATTCGCGACTTGTTCGCTGAACAGCCCTTAGCCCAACAGATGGGATTCACGCCTCAGTTCTTCTCATTCAATGCCGATGGCGGCCGTTGTGACGAATGTAAGGGAGCGGGCACCATCACTGTTGAGATGCAGTTCATGGCCGACCTCGTTCTCGAATGCGAAGCCTGCCACGGGCACCGCTTCAAGCACGACATTCTCGATGTGCGCTATGAAGGAAAGAACATCGATGATGTGCTCCAGATGACCATCGACGAGGCGATAGACTTTTTCGACCAGCACAAACAGAAAACCATTGTCAACCGTTTGCGCTCGCTTTCCGACGTGGGGCTTGGCTACATCAAGCTGGGACAAAGTTCGTCGACCCTGTCTGGCGGTGAGAACCAACGTGTGAAACTGGCCTATTTTATTGGGCAGGAGCGGCAAGAGCCAACCCTCTTCATTTTCGACGAGCCTACCACCGGACTTCATTTTCATGACATCCGCCGCCTGCTGTCTTCCCTGTCCACGCTGATAGAACATGGCCACACCGTCGTAGTCATTGAGCATAACCTCGACGTAATCAAGCAGGCTGACTGGGTCATCGACCTTGGCCCTGACGGCGGCGACCGAGGCGGAGCACTGATCGTGGCAGGTACGCCAGAAACTGTCATTGAATGCAAGGAAAGCGTCACAGGAACCTATCTTGCCAAAAAGTTTAAGAAGTGATTACACTCATTTAACACTTCTCTTATGCCCACTTCAAAATATTATTTGTACCTTTGCCCCGTCAAAATCAAACATCTTATAACACAAATATGAAACAACTAATCATTGCAGTGCTGATGTTCATGCCGATGGCAGTCGTCGCACAAGATAATTCATGGGAGATAACAGAGAAGTCGGAAAGCAAGGCCAATCCCGATCAGAAGTACCTTGCCGGTGCAGTACCCGTGGTCGACGGGAAAGTGATTTTCAAGACGACCATCAAAGCCCCCGGTAAGACCAAGCAGCAGATATTCGACCTGCTTCTTCAGGACATGACCAAAATGACAAAAGAGTCAAACCAGTTTGAGCAGAGCCGCATCGTCACGACAGACTCGGTCCGCTTCTCACAAATCATTGGCAACTACCAAGAGTGGCTTGTGTTCAAGAACAAGCCACTGGTGCTCGACCGTACCAGGCTTTTCTATCACCTTATAGCCGAGATTCAGGACGGTGAGGCAACAGTCAGCATGACACGCATACACTACCTCTACGACGAAGAGCGCGACCCCTTCACCTATCAGGCCGAGGAATGGATTACCGACCGCTACGGTCTGAACAAGAAACAGACAAAACTGGCCCGTGTCAGCGGCAAGTTCCGCAAGAAGACGATTGACAGGAAAGACTATATCTTCAACCGTTTCACCCAACTTCTGAATAAGTAATGGACCACGAAGAAACCCTCGAACAGCCACGTCGGCACCACCGATTAGAACCGTTCCGCGACAACGGCCCCACATTTGTGCTGCGGCAATGGCTCAATATCATCTTTCTCGTCGGTGCTGTTGCAGGGATTATCGCAATGTATACCTGTTCACGCGAAACAGGCATCTACATTTTCCTTGGCGCTTCCGTCCTCAAATTCATAGAACTGGCGTTGCGAATGCTGAAATTATGATTATCCAAGAATGAAGAAACTGCTGGCCATTCTGTTCCTGCTTTCTGTTATCCATGCCCAAGCCCAGACGGTGACGGGCATGGATGAGTTTGGCAACACAACACAAATAGATGCAGACAGAGGCAATTTCAATCCACACAACACCGACACAACCCACAAGAGCAAGGTTATTCCGAAAGGTATTTATGTATGGACGGTCGACAGAAAACTTGGCGACATTGCGAAAGCAGACGTCGACACCCTACCCTACCTCTATCCTCAGTCCACACTGGGCATGGGGCGACAGGGCCAGTTCAACACCTTAGGCTCGAACTATCTGGCCCGCCTGTCGCGCATATATATTGACAGACCCGAGCAAGAACAGTTCATTTTTACTCAGGCCTATAGCCAAACGGAGAAGAAACCCGACAAGTGGCACTTCACCAATACCCTCTCGCCCATCACTAATCTTAGCTATGACAACTGCGGCGACAAGACAACCGGCGAAGACCATCTTGACGCAAAGTTTGCCGTCAACTCAGGAAAGCGGTTGGGTATGGGCTTCGACATTGACTATGCCTATGCAAGAGGCTATTTCCAGAATCAAAATGTCTCTCATTTCAACGCCTCGCTCTACGCCTCCTACTTAGGCGATAAATACCTGTTGCACATGCTTTTCACTGTTCGCGACCAAAAGGCGGCAGAGAACGGCGGCATTACCAACGACGACTATGTCACCCACCCCGAGCTGTTCAGCGAGTCGTATTCTGACAACGAGATACCGACCGTGCTCTCATACAACTGGAATCGCAACCACTCCCAGCATCTGTTCGTCACCCACCGCTACAACCTGGGCTTCTACCGTAAGGTAAAGATGACCGACGATGAAATTAAAGCCCGCCAGTTTGCCAAGCAGTCACAGAAGGATAATCCCAAGAAAACAGCAACCGACAAGGCCAGTGCCTTGACAACACGCCCCACAGAACAGCCCGCTGGACGTCCAGAAGGCTCTACCATTGCAGGAAAAGCGCCCACACTACCTGCTGTCGACACACTGACCACCAGCATTCTAAGTTCCGATAGTCTGCGTTCCGACAGTCTGTTGGCCGGCACTCAGCCAGCAGAGTCGAATCGCATCAAAGTCGACTCGAAAGCAAAATCCGACAGTCTGCTGGCCATCAGTGCTGCCAATGACTCATTGCAGGACCTCATGAAAAACGAGTTCGTTCCTGTAACCAGTTTCATCCACACAGTCGAACTCGACAACTACAACCACATCTACCAAGCCTATGCCACCCCTACTGACTATTACGCAAACAGCTATTACAACAGGACCGAGGGTAAAGGCTATACCGGCGACTCTATCTACGACCAGACCAAATACTTTGGACTGAAGAACACGCTGGGACTGGCCCTGCTCGAAGGGTTCAACAAGTGGGCACGTGCCGGCATCAAGCTTTTTGCCACGCACGAATTGCGCCAAGTCCGCATGCCATATACCGATGACAAACAAACTGCGTACATGAAACAATGGACAGAGCACAATCTGAGCCTTGGCGCCCGTCTCTCAAAAACCCAAGGCCGAACACTCCACTACAGTCTCACAGGCGAGACATGGGTGGTTGGTGAAGATGCCGGGCAGCTGAAAGTGGACTTTAGCACCGACCTCAACTTTCCCCTCTGGGGCGACACCGTGCGCTTGGCGGCCAAAGCCTTTTTTCACCGCATCAACCCCACTTTCTTTGAACGCAACTACCATTCCAAGCATCTCTGGTGGGACATAACCCCAGAAATGACGACACGCACCCGCGTAGAAGGAATATTTCGTTATGACAAGACACAAACCCAGCTACGCATAGCTATCGAGGAGCTACAGAACTATACCTATTTCGGCATGAGCTATAACTATACCACAAGCTCGCGCACCCAGACATCGGCAGGACTATACCAGCATTCTGGAAACATCAACATTCTCACGGCACAACTCGAACAGAAACTGCAATTGGGTCCACTCCACTGGGACAATGTCGTCACCTGCCAGTCGTCTTCCGAACAAGACGTGCTACCACTACCCGTATTCAACGTCTTTTCCAACCTCTACCTGCGGTTCTCTATTGCCAGTGTGCTTCGGGTGGAACTCGGCGGATCGGCTACCTATTTCACCAAGTATTACGCCCCAGACTATTGTCCGCAGCTCAATCAGTTTGCCATCCAACAGGAAGCTGACAGTCGTATAAAATTAGGCAATATTCCCTTTGTCGACGTCTATGCCAACCTTCACCTGAAGCATGCGCGCTTTTTCATTATGATGAGTAATGTAGCCTCTTCCGCACTCAGTCGGATGAACTTCCTCACCCCCCATCATCCGCTAAACCGCTCCGTGCTTCACATGGGCGTTTCATGGAATTTCTTCAATTAGCCCCCGCACCCGTTTTGTCAAGGCCTTATTTACAGTTGAATTATAAAAATAATTGCTGAATAATAATGGTTATTTCATAATTATTTCCTAATTTTGCAGCAGATTTTCGATAACAAGCAAGAATATGACGAAGAAAAAGAAAAAACAAACGACCAAAGAAGAACGGCCAAACTTGGCAGAAACGCTTGGCTTTACCCATATATTCCACAACGAAAAGCTAAACTTCTTTCTGGGGTTACTGCTTTTCGCCTTGGCATTCTATCTGACACTGGCTTTTGTCTCGTTCTTTACCACAGGCCAGGCCGACCAAAGTCTGATTGAAAACCTGCATAACGGCGAAATGGAAAACGAGAAACGGATATTTGCCAACTATTGCGGATCGATAGGAGCCAGTATATCCTATTTCTTCATGAAGCGCTGTTTCGGCGTTGCTGCTTTCTTCATACCCGTGTATGTCTTCATGATGTCGTTCAGACTGATGCGGGCCTACAGGGTGAACCTTTTAAAATGGTTCCTTCTGCTTTCGCTCATCATGCTGTGGCTCTCTCTGGCTCTTGCAAAGTTCCTTTTCCCACTGATGCCCGAAAGCCACTTCTGCCCTGGAGGCGACCATGGCCTTGCTGCCTGCCAGTGGATTGAAGGCTACGTTGGTGCGCCCGGACTCACGGTATTCCTGTTTCTCTTAGCGGCCGCTTTCCTTATCTACATAAGTGCCGAGACCATCTATTTCATAAGGAAGCTACTGAACCCCTCGAAGTTCTTGGACAAAATCAAGTTTACGGTTACATCGACAGCCAACCCAGATGAAACAGATACCAATGAGGAGGCTGTGGGAACAAATGTTATAGAGGATCCCACTGTGTTCGACAACCCCTATACGCAGACGGTTGATTTTACCGACAATGAAGAAGGGGTGATTGTAGAGACACAAAACGATGACGAAACGAAAAAGGAAAAGCCCACGAAAGACGACGATGTCGAGATTGACATCAAGAAGGCCAACGACATAGAACAGGCCGACGGAGAGGTGGGAGGCGTGAACTATGAGAATCTGGAGCCCTACGACCCGAAACGCGACTTGGAAAATTATCATTATCCTACGCTCGACCTGCTGAAGAAATACGATGACGACGGGAAACCTTACATTGACATGACAGAACAGACGGCCAACAAGAACCGCATCGTCGAAGTACTGCGCAACTTCGGTATCGAGATTTCGAGCATCAAGGCCACTGTAGGGCCTACCATCACACTCTATGAGATAACACCAGCACAGGGAGTGCGCATATCGAAAATACGCAGCTTGGAGGACGACATCGCCCTCAGTCTGAAAGCTTTGGGCATTCGAATCATCGCCCCGATACCAGGCAAGGGCACCATTGGTATTGAAGTGCCCAATGCCAAGGCAAACATTGTATCGATGGAATCGATTCTTAACTCCAAGAAATTCCAGGACACGACGATGGATCTGCCATGTGCCATGGGTAAGACCATCACCAACGAGGTGTTCATGTTCGATTTAGCCAAAGCCCCCCACTTGCTTGTGGCCGGTGCAACAGGTCAGGGTAAGTCGGTAGGCCTGAACGCCATTCTCACCTCTTTATTATATAAGAAGCACCCTGCTGAAATGAAAATCGTGCTGGTTGACCCGAAAATGGTTGAGTTCAGCATCTATTCCAAGATATCCAAACATTTCCTTGCCGCATTGCCCGAACAGGCCAATGATCCTATTATTACCGACACAAGCAAGGTTATACGCACTTTGCAAAGCCTCTGTGTTGAGATGGATGCCCGCTATGAGCTGGTGAAGGCTGCTGGCGAGCGTAACATCAAGGATTATAACAGGAAATTCATTGCCCGCAAGCTAAATCCCGAAAAAGGCCACAAGTTCATGCCTTATATCGTGGTGGTTATCGACGAGTATGGCGATTTGATAATGACGGCCGGCAAGGAAATCGAACTGCCCATTGCCCGTATTGCCCAGAAAGCACGTGCCGTGGGAATCCACATGATTATTGCCACACAGCGCCCCACAACGAATATCATTACGGGTACTATCAAGGCAAACTTCCCGGCACGCATTGCCTTTAAAGTATCGCAGGGCATCGACTCGAAAACTATTCTCGACCGAATGGGAGCCCAGCAACTCATTGGCCGTGGCGACATGCTCTATCTGCAGGGCAACGACCCCATTCGTGTGCAGTGTGCCTTTGTCGACACCCCCGAGGTCGACGCTGTCAACATGTTTATCGAGCAGCAGCAAGGCTACTTGGAACCATTCGAACTGCCCGAACCCATTATTGAGGGAGGCGACGATATGGGAGGTGAGGCAGCCGATGTTGACCTGTCGCATCTCGACCCAATGTTCGAGGATGCCGCACGTCTTATCGTTGCCAAGCAGTCTGGATCTACGAGCCTCATTCAGCGACAGTTCTCCATTGGCTACAACCGTGCCGGCCGTCTCATGGACATGATGGAGAAAGCTGGTGTTGTGGGACAGGCACACGGCTCGAAACCCCGCGAAGTCTTGATTCAGGACGATTTAAGTCTGGAGCAACTCTTAAGTTCGCTGAGGAAGTGATGCTTGCGAAGCCCGAAGGCTGTTCAAAGCGGTTTCTCTGCTTTGCAAGTTGGTTAGTTTGTGAGTCATAAATAAAACGAAGATATGAAGAAGTTTTTCCTTATTTTATCAATTGTCATTTCACATTTTTCATTGAGTTTGGCACAATCTGATGCCAAGTCGGTACTCGACAAATGTGCAGCCAAGGTGAGTGCCAAGCAGGGTATTACGGCCGACTTCCGTATGGAGAGTGTACAATATGGCAATACCAGCGGCACAATAGCAGTGAAAGGGAAGATGTTCCATGCCACCACGCCAGTGGCTACGATGTGGTTCGACGGCAAGACCCAATGGACTTACCTGAAAAAGAACAACGAGGTGAGCGTCACCACCCCTACAGAGTCGCAATTGCAAGCCCTCAATCCCTATAACTTCATCAATATGTACAAGAAGGGCTACAATTACACCATGACCACTTCGGCTTCGGCCTTCAACGTCCATCTGACGGCAACCGATGCCACTCGAAAGGTTCAGGAGCTGTTCATTACCATCGACAAGAACGGCTATACCCCCAAAGAAGTGAAAATGCGACAAGGCACAAAATGGACTCTTTTCGTCATTGACCATCTGAAAGCCGGCAATCTGGCCGACGCTGAGTTTCAGTTCAGCTCGAAGGATTTCCCTACGGCAGAGGTTATCGACCTCCGATAAAACTTAGGGCAGGTAGTTATGAAAAGGGCAGAGCTATTCAAATTGCTACGGCACAACAACCAGTTGGGCTACCGTCGGTCACCTGCTTTCGAGCAGAGTATGATAGCCAAGGTGCTCATGATTATAGGTGGCGGTGTGTTCGTGCTTTATCTTATTCTCTACGGCACAATGTTTGCCTATATGGCTGCCAGCGAGCACGAACCGTCGTTGTTGCTGGGCATCATGCCTCTTATGCTTGTCCTCGACTTCGGCATACGCTTCGTTGTACAGCAGACACCTGCCATGCTTGTGAAACCATACTTGTTGATGCCCCTACCCCGCCATGCCATCATAGAAATTTTCTTACTTTCGTCAATAGTAAGCACTTACAACTGGCTGTGGCTGGCATTCTTCCTGCCTTATTTCGTCATTGTCCTGGCCGGTGGCGGTGCTCTGTGGATGGCCATCTCGCTGTTGGTAGGCGGCATGCTGCTCATGATGGCCAATAGCCAGTTCTATCTCATCGTTCGTACGCTCGTAGCCAGAAATTTGTTTTGGTGGGCGTTGCCTACCGTTGTCTATGGTGCTTATTGGAGCACACTTCTTCTTGACAAGAAGGGCGACGCGTTCGAAAGTCTGGCCGATGCACTTGTTGCCTTTGGCAGTTCGCCCTGGCTGGTTATTGGATGTGCGGCTCTGCTTGCAGTGCTTTTTGGGGCCAACAGGCACATGCAGTTTGCTTTTGTCAGAGAGGAGATAGAGAGACAAGAAAGGACCGAGGCTAGCGGGCCGCGCTCAGTATCGCAGTATTCTTTCTTGGAATGCTTCGGAGAAATGGGCGAGTATCTCAAACTCGAACTGAAAAGCATCTTCCGTTGTAAGGCCATACGTTCCAGGTTTATCATGAGCCTGGCGCTCATCATCTTCTTCTCCCTGTTTGTCGCCTACACGTCCATATACGACAATGCGTTAGCACTCAATTTCCTGTGCTACTACTGTTTCGCTCTCTATGGTGCCACGTCACTGGTCAAGATTATGGGCCCCGAAGGCAACTATATTGATCTGCTCATGGTGCAGCGCGAGAATATCCTCATGCTGCTTCGCGCCAAGTATTACTTTCATTGTGCCATCTTGCTGGTGCCGCTTCTGGTCATGCTACCCGCAGTAATAGAAGGTAAGTTTTCTATTCTGATGATGTTGGCTTACTTGTTCCTCGCAAGCGGACTTCTCTATGCCATCCTGTTTCAGTTGGCAGTCTATAACAAACAGACGCTGCCACTCGACCAGAAAATCACAGGAAAAGGCAACATTGAAAACGGCTTGCAGCTCATACTGGAAATGGTGGGGCTGTTCCTGCCCATCTTGTTGATGACCATCCTACTGTTGTTCTTCCAAGAACAAACGGCTTACCTCATAGCCATCGTCTTCGGTGTTGTCATCACCTTACTACACCCTCTGTGGCTCCACCACGTCTATGGGCGAATGATGAAGCGAAAGTACGAGAATCTGGAGGGCTTCCACGCCACAAGATAACAACAATTATTATTCTGAATTCTCTATTATCAATGGATTTTGTACTAAACGAACATAACAAGGAAGAATTTCCCCCTGCCCATACAGCCGAGCATCTCTTGAACCAGACGATGATACGGCTGTTTGGCTGCGAACGGTCGTTCAATGCCCATATAGAAAGGAAAAAGAGCAAGATGAGCTTCCGACTTGACCATAAACCCACAAGACAGGAAGAGCGGGAGATAGAACGCAGAATGTTGCAACTGATAGAAGAAGACCTGCCAGTGACGTTCGAGTACGTAAATCGCGACCAACTGCCCGAAGGCATCTGCCTCGACCGCCTGCCTGATGATGCCAGTGATACTATCCGACTGGTGCGCATAGGCGACTATGACGTGTGTCCCTGCATAGGCAAACATGTGCGCTCGACCTCGCAGATAGGACGTTTCGAGATGCTTGGCACTAATTGGGACGAGCATGAGCACTCCTTCCGCGTTCGCTTCAAAATAGTCTGAACTTCACTGAAGTTTCCCATCTTTAAGGAGTGACTATTCATGAATATACATACACTTTTACAAACTCTATAAACAACTGATTTCCAGTGTGTTACAATCAAGTTCAAATTACGTTGCAATTCATGCTGAATTACGTGACAATTTAAGCTTGATTGCATCGAAATTCAGCATGAATTTCAAACGTACTTCCGTAAAGTTCCAAAATGCATGATTATGCAAACTAAGTTGATTTTTTATCATCACTAAAAAGGAGTGGAAAACTACAGTCATTCATGTTTGTTTTCGTTGTTTAGAAAAGTTTGCTACAAAGCAAGAAAACGTTCCAAAGAAAAAAACGCCCAAAGAAAAAAACGCAAACGATTTAGCAATATTTTGCTAACTATGCTTTGCAATTTGAAGAATTATTCGTAACTTTGCACTCGTTTTAAAACAAATCATCATTTTTAGGTATTATTCTTACTGATAATGAAACGTACATTTATTGAAAAACTGTTGGTTCTCATCGCTTGGGCTGGGCTGATTGGTGGTATTCTCTTTACGTTCCTCGTAAGCAAGGGAATCATGGAATCAAATGTGGATATGGCTTTCCCACAAGCTGTCGTGACCTTCGTGGGTGGCATTGGCGCTTCAATTGTCGGTTGGGCAGTACTGATGCAAGTGGTGAACATCTCTGATAGATTAAGAAAGATAGAGAATCAATTGAGCAAATAGCATAAATGATTATGAGCACAACAGAATTACGGACATCAATAAATGCTGAGTTGGACTATTTTAGTGACCAGCTATTGGCTGACGTGGAGGCGTATGTCAAGAGTATATCGCCACGGCGGAAAAAGATGCCGGTGAAGCCGCTGTTCGACAAACCGACGAAGATAGAAATTGACGATGAGACAAAAAGTATCATGGGTAGGTTTCCTTTGCCAGCAAACTTCGATTATAAAGAGTTTAATGCAGAACATAGACTAAAGGATTATTTAGCACTTGGATAATAACATGCCACAGATAAGTTTCTTTTACGGTATTTATATCTGGATGAATTTCGCTGACCATCAACCACCACATTTCCATGCGTGGTATGGTGACTACAAGGTTATCGTCAATATCAAGGATGGTATTGTGAAAGGAGAAATGCCGGGGAGAGCTTTGCGTATGGTGCTGGAATGGCTGGAAGACCACCGGAAAGAATTAATGGACAATTGGGAGAAGGCCCAGAAGGGAGAACCTCTTGACAAGATTGAACCACTAAAATAATACAAAGCAATGTTTATTGAAGTAGTAAAAGCGGAATACTTGGACGGCTATCGTGTGAAGCTGCTGTTCAACAACGGAGAGACTAAGGTCGTGGACTTGGCGCAATCTCTGAACGGAAGCGTGTTTGCACCACTCAAAGACATCGACTTCTTCAAGAACTTCTCCATCAAGTTCAATACTATCGAATGGGAGAACGGAGCAGACTTCGCCCCTGAGTTTTTATACGAAATAGGAACTGCGGCATGACAAAATAGATTATTCAAATTCGTGGGACAAATTATTCATATTATTCAAATTCGTTTCAAAAATATAATTCATTAAAATTTTATCTAAACAAAATGGCTAAAGAAAAGAAATTTATCACCTGTGATGGTAACGAGGCTGCGGCTCATGTGAGTTACATGTTCTCGGAGGT